>CAKOJI010000001.1 GCA_934089255.1 uncultured Bacilli bacterium
TAAGGAAGGAGTGATAATATGGCAGTTCCATTTAGAAGAACTAGTAAAACTAAAAAGAGAATGCGTCGTACTCATTTAAAAAAAGAATTACCAGGAATGACAACTTGTACAAAATGTGGTGCAGCTATTAGACCTCATAGAGCTTGTACTGAGTGTGGTAATTACAAAGGAAAAGAAGTAATAGAAATAAAAAATAACGAAACTGAAGAAAAATAATACTTGCAAGAACAAATTATGTTTGTTATAATTAATTTGTTCTTATTAATGGCGGTGTAGCTCAGTTGGCTAGAGCGACCGGTTCATACCCGTTCGGTCTAGTCGAGAAACAAGCCATTAAATATTTTTTACGGCGAGATAGCTCAGTTGGCTAGAGCACGCGGTTCATACCCGCGGTGTCGAGGGTTCGAATCCCCCTCTCGCTACCAATTAGATAATAAAAAGTGTTAAAATGTGGTAGATTTTAACACTCTTTTTTTATGCTTGTGCCGATATTTTGTGCCATAAGCATAATTTTTTGACTATTTTCTATACTATTATTTATTTCTTCATCTAGTCTATCAAAAACATTTGCGCACTCGATTTTGTTTTGTGTAAATGAATGTGTATAAATATTCATTGTAATATCGACATTTGAATGTCCTAATGTTTCACTTATAGTTTTTATATCTATTCCATTACTATTCAAAATACTAGCACAAGTATGTCTTAATTCGTGAAATGTTATTTTAGGTAAATCATACTTTCTTATAACTTTTCTTAATATATCACTACAAGTATCAGGGTGCATATGTTGTCCATTGGGCGAAGTAAAAACTCTATTTGTGCCTTGCCATTTATCGCCTAAACTAATTATATACTCATCTTGCCAATTTTTATATTCTTGTAATAACGACATAATTCCATTTCCTAAATGAATTGTTCTAATAGAATATTCGGTTTTAGCTTTTTCCTCATCAACTACGCCATTTATAACTTTTAATGAATTATCAATGTATATAGTGTTATTGATAAAGTCTATATCGTTCCAACGAAGCGCGCATAATTCGCTTCTACGAATACCGCTTTTAAGAGTTAAAGCTATTATTGTCCTATACTTGATATTTTCGTTGTTTAGGCATTTTAATAATGTCATAACTTGTTCTTTATCATAACAATTTCGCTTTCTCTTTACTAGTTTAGGTTTTACTGCATCTTCGTTGGGGTTTATCTCGATATATTTCCATTTCTTTGCTTGTTTAAACATTAAACTCATTAAATTGTAGTAGTGTGACATAGTTTTGGGCGCAAGTTCTTTACCTTTTTTTCCCTTTCTAATAGTGTTATACATAATGTCTAAATCGTGAGAAGTTATTTTATTTAATTTCTTATTACCTAAATAAAGCATAATAGTATTTAACATTTGTTTATAGTCTTTAAGTGTTACTTTACTTATATTTGGTTCGCAATAATCTCTTATAAATATTTCGGTATATTCTTTAAAAGTAAAATTGTTTAGATTTAATTTTTTACCCTTATGATAGTATTTTTTCATATATTCAGCGTGCTTAATTTCGATTTCTTCTTTTGTTCCAAATTCGCGAAATCTCTTTCTTTGTCTTTTTCCGTGAATATCATAGCCCGCTTCTATAATGATTTCATAATGTCCTATACCGTCCTTAGTGCCTATTCTTTTATAACTCATTTTTACACTCCTTTCAACGAGTTATACGCACCATTTATACATACATATATTATACCATATAACCCGCAATTTTACTAGTAATACAAGACTTTTTCTTGTTCTTTTTTTTCTAAATTTTCTACCCATTCATTTATCTTAATTAAGTCAAATCTATATGCACTTCTTATTCTAAAATATGGAATATCACTTTCCCTTATTAACTTTCTAATCTCTGATATGGAAATATTCAAGTAAGATGATAAGTCATCTATATTCACAATTTTTTTGACTTTTACACGACTTAATAAATCTTTAATGTCAATATATTCATTTGCCATTTTATACCTCCAACATTGGCTATAATAGAGCCATTAAATTTGCTAGCAATTAAAGAATATCAAGTTTTTTAGATAAATTCTCGTACGCAAATTTTAAAAAAGTGTTCTATTTAAAAAAATAAAAAAACGCTTCTATAAAGGGTTTTAAGAATTTCGATAACCGAATTTTCGACCAAACAAGCAAAAAAAACGCCTCTTTCCAAAGTGAATTTTTTTTGTTAATATTATCTTGTAAGAGCAAGACGCGTCCTCTTATAAAATATAAAATTGGGCTATATCAAATAAGGTTTTTGTGATATAATCTTTATGAGGTGTAAAGGGGTATGGGAAATATACACAAGACTTTAAGTGATGACAATTTTAAAAATAGTAAATATATAGAAATTGTTAATAAGCAAATGGGTTGTGATGATTTTAGCAAAAGTTATCAAAAAGAATATTCCATAATGCTTGATATATTTCAAACATTTATCGAACTATATAATTGTTTCTTTGCTGATAGTAATAGCGCAAATATAGAAAGAGTTAAACAAGCCAAGAAATTATTAGCACAACTTTTTAAAATGAAAGATGAAGAAGAAATAGACTTGATAGGAGTAAAATATAGTGTAAGAGATATTAAGAACTTACCCGAAAAAGAAGTTAGGAGTATATATAATCTTATGAAAGAGTGGTATTATACTTTATACTTTATGGAAGAAAACGAAGCCGAAACAGGAACGCTAAAAGATATAAAAAAATCTATTGGCAAAGAAATGAAGAAACTTGAAAGTGTTGGCTTTGATAAATGGGTTAAGGAAAGTATTTCTTTTGACAAAAACAAGAATAGCAACTATAAGATTTTCATTTGTGCCTTTGATACACTAAACAAAGATAATGAAGAATATATAGAAGATTTCAAAAAAGGCTTTAATTTTGATTTTGACAAAGACTTTGGCGAAAATGAATTTGATGAAGTGTTCTTTATATATAATCTTGTGGCAAAAGCTAACAATGGTATTGTCAATGCGTTAGCAAATGCACAAGATAAGCAAAATGCTTTGAGTAGTAATTCTTCACCACAAGAGATATACAAGACCTATCTTGATACATTACACTTAAACATAAAAGATAGCTATTCAAATTTAAGTGCTTTACATTTTACTCTAACCGCTTCTACAACTTATGAAAGCATACACGAAACATATAATATATCTTTCAATGAGATGATAAGCAACTTTGATTTATATTTCTTTCTTGATAAAATGAAAAATTGTGTTAATACAAATGAAATAACAATACATAGCAACGCGACCGATAGTATAATAAAAAAATTACAAGATATATATAATACTATTACTAATAAACAAGATACAGATATTAAAGAAACTTACAAAGAAGCCTTTAAAAAGGTTCAAGAAATTATTAAAAGAAACGTGAAATATTATATACGCGTTAGTTAGGAGAGGTTTAAAATGGAAAAATTTAATGCTATAAAAATGTTAGAAAAAGAACAAGAGAAAGAAAATTTAGTAAATACAAATTCGGGGAAAGAGGAATTTTATGATAAGTTATTCGCTTATATAGAAGATTATATAGAGCCATACCTTATAGGTTTAAATAACAAAGGACTTATTCAATATGATACTGAAAGCGAAAATGAAGAAATTATAGCAAAAACTACTGAATTAGAAATATTGACAAAAGAATTATTAGAAAATTTAGCTTTGGGCTATACAATAGAAAATGACAAAATGGTTGTTGATTATGATAACCCTAGCAAATACGAAAACTTTATATTTGGCGACAAGAAAATTAAAACAGAAGTAGCGAATATGTTTAAAGCATATATCGAAGAAAGATTTTTAAAATAATTATGAGCAGGTGCTAACACTTAATTATGTTGGCACTTTTATATTATATATATAAATATATAGAGATATAGAGTATATTTATATAATTACTAAAATTGTATTCTTTAATTAAGTTAAATACTAATAAGTATATTAAGTTAAATATATATAATTATAAATATATATATATATATACTTAATTTATTTTATTATAATTTATATATATAACCTTTTGTAAAGATATATAATAAAATAATTTATTACAAGTATAATCTAATGTAAGTATATTACTTTCTACATTAGGTTATATATAATTACTTATTCAATAGATAAATATATAAATATATAATATCTTTCCATAAGACTATATATATTTCAATAGATTATATTATTATATTACTTTTCAATAGACTATATTATATTTACTTACATAAGGCTTAATTACTTACTACTACTTAATATATATAATATATTATAATTAGTTATATCTACCTCGTGTCAAGTCAAGAATCAAAAATTTTTTCAAAATATTTTTTCCATAGCCTCTTTAAGTAAAATTCCGCTTCCGCTTAAATAATAACCTCGCTTTATTTCGATTTTAAGCCTCGTTATTTTTTTAGACAAGTAATTTGCCGAATAAAAGATTTTCGGCAAAGTATGGTAGCGCATTTTGCTTTATAGAGCTATTTTATATATATTAAAAGAGTGTTTATACAAATCAATGTATAAGCACTCTTATTTTTTTTCGTTTTCCGCTTCTTCATCATCTATTGGTGCGAATAATTCTCTTATGTCTATTCCTAATACTTCGGCAAATTTCCAGACAGTTCCTAAACCGAAAGTTTGATGATACTTTTCACTTTCTATATTCATTATAAAGCCCTCGCTATAATTACATTTATCGGCGAATTCGGTTTGTGTTAAGTGTTTCAATTTGCGTTGTTTCTTTAAGTTTTTACCCACTAAATAATATACATAGTTTTCATCATTTTTATTTACCACTTTAACACCTACCTTTCGAATTTCTTATTATATATTTTCTCATTTTTTTACTAAAATATTATTCACTTATTCGGTGAGGTATGATATAATAATTTTGTAATTCGATAAGATATGATATAATTCGACAAAAGGTATCTTTACTAATAATGTATTGGCATAATTATAGATAATGTAAAAAAGAAAAGATAGGAGATGAAAAAATGGGTGTATTATTATTTGTAGGCATAGTAGTAGCGGTTGTTGTAGTTGCTATAATTATTGATAAGAATAGAAAAAAATAGTATATGGGCTTTGGCTTGTATATTCAAGAAAGGAGTGTAAAAGTATATGGCTTTGATAAAATGTAGCGAGTGTGGAAAAGAGATAAGCGATAAAGCAACAGCTTGTATGAATTGTGGTTGCCCTATTGAAAAAGCTAAAAAGAAAGTTAGAATAATAAAAACAGGTGGTCTTGCTTTAAGGTGTAGTGTTTTTATTGATAATCAACCCGTAGGTCAAATTGGTGTTGGTGGCAATAAATGTATTGAATTAGAAGTGCCTATTGGAACACATTATATAAGCACTATAACACAAGTAAAAAATCAAGCAAATTTTGTTGTGACTAATGGTATAAATACAATGGCAACTCCTATAAATACTTCAACTTCACAAGAACAAGATGGGAAACAATTTGAAATTAAAGAAAGTGATGAGTTAATAGTCATTGAGATACTTACCAAAGGAAGTTGGTCAGGTTCAACTGGTAGGTGTATTGTAGGAAATATAAGCGCTTATGATAAAGATAATATAGAAAGTGCTACTACAATGAGCAATAATAGTTTGGGTGGCAATTTTATTCAAAATCACTTAACTTTAATTGTGGCTTTGGTGTGTATTACTTTATTCTTCTTTTTGTTTTTAATGCGTGGCGGTAATATTACAATTAAAATGCTTATCTTTGTAATATTTATGGGTATAGTATTTTTCTTTATCAGTAAGAAAAAAGGAAAATAGCATATAGGCTTCGGCTTATATGCTTTTCTATTTTTGTCGTTGAACTTTTGGGCTAATAGCCCTTTTTTTAATGTCAATTTGCCCCCATACTTAACCCCACGCCCCCTAAATGTATTTTTTGACCTCTTAAAATCGATTTTAAGCGCCGTTTCTTCTTTGATGAATAATTTATCATCTTGAACATTTACGAAGCGTATTTCGGTGTTTATGTGCGTTTTAGAGGTATTCAACAAACTTGTGTTTGTTATGTTTTATTCCCTCTTTACTATCTATCTACTATATACATATTATCAATAGCTTTTTGTAGTTTCCGCTTCTTACCACTTCTTTTATATGAGGAGGAAAAAATATGGAAGATAAATTTTACAATTTAAAACAAGTAAGTGAATTGCTTATTACTCCTATTCCTTACTTGCGAAAACTAATCAAAGAAGAAAAATTAAAAGGGCGTTTTATTGGTAGGCAATATATTATAAGCGAAAAGGAGTTAAAAGAGTTTATAGATACTTTGGGGGTAAAACAAATATGAAGATAGAACTTGAAAAAGACATTTTAAAATCTCTTGGGCTTTATGATACAACTATATCATTTGGGCTTGATGAAGATATACAAATTGCTATTGAAAAGAAAATAGACAATTACTTGAAAAAAATTGATGAAGAACAAAAGAAAAAAGAAAGAATAGACTTTGTAAAACAAGAACACGAGAAATTTAAAAAGAAAAGCGAATTTGTTAATACCTTTAATGATAATTATGTTTATGGAAAAGTAAAAAACAAACTAATTCGTGACGGGTTCATCTATCGATGCCCTTTCTGTTTAGATGTATCTCACGAATATGCTAAACCAACTAAAAAGAAATAAGAGGAATAGGCTTTGTGGCTTATTCCTCTTTATTTTTTTATTTTTTAAACAAGTTAAGATATTCTTGTATTTGCTTTTTGTTGTTTTCTCTAAATTGTTTTACGAATTTTACTCTTAACTCATCTAATTCATCAACTAACAATTTAAGTTCATCATCATTTTTATATGATTTGTTTTTTATCATTTGCTTTATTGTTAAAAATTCTATCATTGTATTGTCCATTTCATTAGTTAAAACAAATTCTATATCGCTAAAATCATTTACCATTTTTAATACTCCTTTCTTTTAAGACGTTCTCAATTGACTTTTAACACTATTTAAGCAAAGCGTATAACTCTTAATATATAAATTTGTATAAATGGTATCATTTTTTTGATTTGTGCCATAACTTGTGCCAAACTATATGAAAAAGTATGATATTGTGTAATACTATATAACACTTTCGCAAAATCGTTAAAATATCACAATTCCTTATTTTAAAAGTGTTTAACAAAATCAAGACTTTTTATATACAAGCGGTTCATACCCGGTAGGTCGGGAGTTCGACCCTCTCCGCCGCTACCATTAATAAATAATACGGCTCATTAGTGAGTCGTTTTTATATATAGGGGGAAATTATGGATGCTATTATAAAAAAATTTAAAGAATATATTGATATTTATAAAAAAGCAGAAAATTTTGATGATAAAGTTTTATACGCATTAGATATAATAAAATATTATCATTTTTTTATAATTGAAGAAAAAAATTTTAGCATGAACATGATAGATGATTTTGTAGCAAATTTAAAATTAAAAGATAATTTTTTTAATGCCATAGAAAACGATTTTTATAATAATCCAAAAGATCTTCCTACATTTTCTAAAGAAGAATATTTATTTATGAAAAATTTATTAAAATATATTAAATTTGAAAATATTTCAAACAATAAAAAAATAACAGACAAAAAATTATTACTTAATTATTTAAATAATTCAATAGTAAAAAAAGATATGGAAAGTATCAATATATTTTATAATTATAAACTAAGCAATTCTTATTGTTTAAAATTAACCAATGGAAAAATAATAATACTTGAAAATAAAAATATATTAACCTTACTTCACGAAGTAGTACACACTAGAGTTAATGAAAGTAAATTTGATGAATTTCCAAGTATTTTTTCAGAAATTTCACTTTCATCATACTATAAATTAGGTGATTATTTTAAAAGAATCAATGGTATAAAAGAATTTCAGGAAACCACATTAGAAAAATATAAAAAATTAAAAAATAAATACTATTTAGAATTATTAAGATATGTATATGGCTTAGTTTTATCTATAGCATTTGTAAATATAAATGGTAACAATTCAAAAAATATTGATAAAATTATAGAAATTACAAATAATGATTCTGAAATGAATGTATTTGAATTACTAAAAAAACTAAACATAAACGAAAATGATATAATAAATGGTATGAATAATTATAAAAAAATATTAACTAAAGATTGATAATAAAACATAATTGTGATAGAGTAAAATATAGTTTTTGGGGGATTTTTATGAAATATAGTATTTATATTAAAAAAAATATAAAAAGTAATGAAGATGCGTATTTTTATTTAAAATTAGTTTTAAAAAATAAAACTCTATTTTTTGAAATAGGTGATTATGAAATAAATTTACTTGATATAAACGAAAATAAAATTAATAAAAATTATATTAGTTTAAAAGATTTTATAGAAGAATCAAAATTTGTTGGTAGAAAAATTAAAGATACAAAAGATGTAGTACTTTATTCTTATAATGATAATATTGATATGATTAAATGTGGAGATGATATATTTTTAGAACCTTTTAAAATTCGTATTGTATCAAGAAATATTAATTATGAAGTATATGATTATAAAGATATAGAAGCACGTATTCTTGAACAAATAGGAGAAATATTAAAATATAGTTATTTAAGCGTAATAGGTGAAACAACTAATTATTTAAAGAAAAAAGATAGTTTAAGTGTAATGTTAAACTCATTAGATTTACATCAATTAGATAAAGAAACTTATTACAAATATATTTTAAATATTGAAGATAAAGATGATTTAAATATTATTAAAAAGAAAACATTTGTTTATTTAAAAAATGTTGTTGAATCAATTAAAAATAATGCTTTAAAAAATAAAATGACTGATGATGCTTTAGACGCATATAATTATTTTGAAAAAAAACTAAGTAAAGTTAAATTACATCAATAGATGTACATTACTTAGTTTTTATATAACAAATTTTCCGTTTTCCATTATAGTTACTTTGCCTTTATTAGTATCTGCAACTATATTTAAATCATCTGTTCCAATCATAAAATCAACATGAGTTATAGAATTATTAAATCCAATTTCTTCTAATGTTTTATCTGTATTAATACATTCTGTAAAACCTTCGCCTAATGCTAAATGGCAACTAGCGTTTTCATCATATAAAGTTTCATAAAAAATTGTATTTGATTTAAATATAGGACTAGTTTTATCAACGAGTGCTACCTCTCCTAAATAATTACCATTTTCTATATTTATTATACTTTCTAATATTTCTCTTCCAGTTTCTGCATCATAATCAATAACTTTACCATCTTTAAACTTTATCCAAAAATTATTTATTAAAGCACCATTATAAACTAAAGGACGTGACGCATAAATAATACCGTTTGCTGTATACTTATTAGGTGTTGTAAATATTTCTTCTGAAGGCATATTCACTATTAAATTACGTCCATCTTTACTAACCACATCTGTTCCACACCATATATTATCAGTAAAACCAATACTAAATTTAGTACCTAACTTATTAGAATAATTTAATGACTTTATTTTTAAATTATTTAATACATTAACTCTTTTTTTATTTAATTCTATTTTTTTAGTCCATTCTTCTATGGGATTATCTTTGTCACATAATGTTATTTTAAATATTAGATCCCATAATTTATCTACTGCATTAGTTTCATTAGGAAAGACCTTTTTAGCATAACTAGAGGGAGCAACTAATGCAATGCACCAAGGTATTTCGTAATTTATTTCCTTTTCTTTAAAAATTGGTTTGCTTTCTCTTAAAAGCTTTCCTGTATAACTTATTTTATCTTTACTAATATCTTTCATAATATCTGGATTTTCACCACACAACATTAAAAATGCTGCATTACGTTTTGCGTATTCATCAAATATACTTTTATTAAAAAATTTACTATTTTTTAATTCTTTTTTAGATAAATATTTTAATTCATTATATTTTAATACTTCATCTTCTAGATCTAAATATATATCTTTTATACCTATTTCATAAGCTTTTTTAGTTAATATTCTAATAAAATCTATAGAATCAATTGGAGCGTTTATTAATAAACTATCAGTACTTTTTAAACTCAAACATCTTTTTAATAATAAATCGGCATATTTTTCTTTCATTCTATCACCAAAACTATTATAGCATAACATCTTCATATATGTTTAATACTATTTTTCTATTATTTATTTTTATTAAACCTTCTTCTTTTAAATGTTTTAATTCTCTATACATAGCACTTCTATCTACTCCTAAATAATCTGCCAAATCTGTATAAGTATATGGTAAATATATTATATTAGATTTATTTTTTTTATATATTATTTTAAAATATGCTAATAGCTTATTTCTAATAGTTTTATTAGTTAATATTTCTACACGTTCATTATTTTTATTTATTTTATCTGAAAGAATAGATAACAAATTTTTTAAAAATTGATTATAGTATATAGAATTTAATTGATTATTTATTATTTCATCAAAATATATAATAATAATTTTAGAATCTTCTTTAGTCATAACACTATATTCATCATTAGATATACTTGATATTCTAGAACCAAAAATATCATTATCATATAATTCTTCAATTATAGTTCTATCACCATTATAATCAGTTTTTATTATTTGCAAATATCCTTCTAATATAATACAAATAATATTATATTTTTTTATACTAGAAAGTATTGCAGTATTTTTTTTAAAGTGTAAAGTATTTGACTCTAAAGATTTAAGAATTTTTTCTTTATTTACTTCAGTTATATTATTAAATAAATCATTCATAATTTTTACCTCTAATAAAATATTATCATTTTTTTTATATTGTTGCAAATGCAACACAATATATTTTTAAAATATTGTATGATTTAATCATGAAGGTAGGAGGTAAACATGAAAGTTATTAAAAGAGATGGACATATGGTTGATTGGTGTCCAGAAAAAATAGAAATAGCAATAGAAAAGGCTAATAAAGAAGTAGAAGAGGAAGATACAGCGAGTAATATACAAATAAAAAATATTATTAAATATATAGAAAGACTTAATAAAAAAAGAATATTAGTAGAAGATATTCAAGATATAATAGAAATGAAATTAATGGCTATAGGTAAATATAACTTAGCAAAAAAATATATTACTTATAGATATACAAGAGAATTAGTTAGACGTAGTAATACTACTGATTTAGCAATAAAAGAATTAATTGACGGAGAAAACGAATATTGGAATACTGAGAATTCTAATAAAAATGCTAAAGTAGTTACAACTCAAAGAGATTATTTAGCAGGAATAACATCAACTGATATTACAAGAAGATTTCTTCTTCCAGAAGATATAGTTAGTGCACATGATGATGGTATAATTCATTTTCACGATGCTGATTATTTTGCTCAAAATGCATTACATAATTGTGATTTAATTAATCTAGAAGATATGTTACAAAACGGTACTAATATTAATGGAGTAATGATAGAAAAACCACATAGATTTTTAACTGCAATGACTATAGCAACACAACTTATTACGGCTGTTTCTAGTAGCCAATACGGTGGGTGCACAATAACATTAACTCACTTAGCACCATTTGTAAGAGAAAGTTATAATAGATACTTAGATAAATATAAAAAACGTAAATTTAAAAAAGAAGAAGCAGAAAAGTTTGCAAAAGAGGATTTACAAAAAGAAATAACTGATGGAGTACAAACTTTCCAATATCAAATTAATTCAATGACTACAACTAATGGTCAAGCACCTTTTTTAAGCGTTTGTATGTATTTAGGCGAAACTGAAGAATATAAAGATGAATTAGCAATGATCATTGAAGAAATTTTAAAGCAAAGAATACTTGGTATGAAAAATGAAAAAGGTGTTTACATTACACCAGCTTTTCCTAAACTTTTATACGTTCTAGAAGAAGATAATATTAAAAATGATTCTAAATACTATTATTTAACAGAACTTGCTTGTGAATGTACTGCTAAACGTATGGTACCAGATTATATTTCAGAAAAAGTTATGAAAGAAACGAAAATAGATAAAAATGGAAATGGTAATTGTTATCCTTGTATGGGATGTCGTTCTTTTTTAACTCCATATGTAGATGAATCTGGAAAGCCTAAGTATTACGGAAGATTTAATCAAGGTGTTGTAACAATAAATTTAGTTGATGCAGCACTATCAAGTGATAAAGATATGGATACTTTCTGGCAAATATTTGAAGAAAGACTAGAATTATGCCATAGAGCGCTACAAATAAGACATAAAAGATTAAGTAAAGCAACTAGCGATGTTGCGCCAATATTATGGCAACATGGCGCATTAGCAAGACTAAAAAAGAATGAATCTATTCACGATTTATTACATAACGGGTATTCTACAATTTCTTTAGGTTATGCAGGTCTTTATGAATGTGTTAAATATATGACAGGACATAGTCATACAGATAATGGTATTGGACATGACTTTGCAATTAAAGTTATGGAAAAAATGAATGAAAAATGTAATGAATGGAAAAAATTAGAAAAAATAGATTATAGTGTTTACGGTACTCCAATAGAATCTACGACATATAAATTTGCAAAATGTTTAAAAGATAGATTCGGAGTAATAAAAGGTATAACTGATAGAGATTATATAACTAATTCATATCACGTTCCTGTATTTGAAAATATTGATGCATTCACTAAATTAAAATTAGAAAGTGAATTCCAAAAGTTATCACCAGGGGGAGCAATAAGTTATATTGAAACACCAAATTTAACAAATAATTTAGATGCTGTTATGGAAGTAATAAAATTTATTTACGAAAACATAATGTATGCAGAACTTAATACTAAGAGTGACTATTGTCAAGAATGCGGTTATGAAGGAGAAATATTACTTGACGATAAACTAGAGTGGTATTGTCCAAATTGTGGCAATAGAAACCATGATACATTAAATGTTGCTAGACGTACATGTGGTTACATTGGAACTAACTTTTGGAACAAAGGTAGAACTCAAGAAATAAAAGAAAGAGTAATGCATATAGACAATAAAGACGCCGAGGAATAGTATGAGATATAATAAAATAAGAAAAATGGATATATCAAATGGTCCTGGCATAAGAGTTTCAATCTTTATGCAAGGTTGTACATTTAATTGTAAAAACTGTTTTAATAAAGAAACACACGATTTTAACGGCGGAAAAGAATTTACAGATGAAGTAATAGAAAAAATAATTAAACTTGCAGAACCGTGTGAAATAAAAGGATTATCTATACTAGGTGGAGAACCATTACATCCTAAAAATATAGAAGGCACAACAAAGCTTGCTAAAAAATTTAAAAGTATTTATAAAGATAAAACTATATGGTTATGGACTGGTTTTCTATTTGATAAAAATTTAAAAGATTTTGAAATATTAAATTATATCGATGTATTAGTTGATGGAGTTTATAAAGACGAATTACACGATTTTAGATTAAAATATAGAGGTTCTTCTAACCAAAGAGTTATAGATGTAAAAAAATCATTAAAAGAAGATAAAATAATATTAATAGAGGAGTAAATATGAGACAAAGAGGATTTGAAATAGCAAAAGGATGGAATGATAAAGAAATAAACTTACCAAAAAGACAAACTGCACATTCCGCAGCATATGATATTGAAGCAGGAGAAGATATAACACTTGAACCATTTAAACCTGGGGAAAAGCCAATCTTAATTCCAACTGGCTTAAAAGCTTATATGATGGAAGATGAAGTATTAATGATTGTACCACGTTCTAGTTCACCAAAAAAACAAGGAATTATGTTTCCACATAGTATGGGTGTAATAGATTCAGACTATTATGGAAATAGAGATAATGATGGGCATATATTTATACAAGTAATTAATTTGAAAGATGAAAGTGTAAGTATTAAAAAAGGCGATAAAATTGCTCAAGCATATTTTCAAAAATTTTTAATAACTGATGATGATGATGCCATTGGATTAAGAGTAGGCGGATTTGGATCAACAGATAAAGGTGTTTAAAAAACACCTTTTTAAAATGAAAAAAACTTACATTTTTTGTAAGCTTATTCTTTATTAAAAAATTCTCGTATGTCTATTTCTAAAACATCAGCAATTTTACCTAAAGTAACAATACTAAAACTTTTATTTTTAGTAAGACTTTCTATTTCACATATATAATCAACAGATAAATCTGCAGCGTCTGCAAGTTGTTGTTGAGTATAATGTTTTTCTTTTCTGAATTTCTTAATATTTTTTCTAATTACATTATAATAATAATCATTTGAATTATAATAGGTCACATAACTCACACCTTTTCCAATATAATTTTCTCAAAAACTTTCAAAATAGTGAATGGGCTTATAGCACGAGATATAATTATTATGTGTTAACAATTAGAGTTTTATTCAATATTCTTTCTTATTTTTTAAAAATTTTTTATATATTTTAAGTAAGGCTCTCTTTTCAATCCTAGATACGTAACTACGTGAAATTCCTAATTCTTCTGATATTTCCTTTTGAGTTAATTCTTCATTATTAAATAATCCATATCTTTTTATTATAATTTCTTTTTCTCTTTTATTTAATACATTTAAATATTTAATCAATGTTTCTACTGAATCTTTATTATGTAATTTAGTAAGTATATCTTCTTCATCACTTTTAATAACATCTATTAAATTAATTTCATTACCATCTTTATCATAACCAATAGAATCATTTAAACTAACATCATTGATATGTTTTTTATTATTTCTAAAATACATTAATATTTCATTTTGAATACATTTAGCACAATATGTAGTTAATCTAGTATTTTTATCATTTTTAAAACTATCTACACCTTTTATAAGACCTATAGTACCAATACTTATTAAATCATCTACGATATTATCTTTAGTATCATATTTTTTTACGATATGTGCTACTAATCTTAAATTATGTTCAATTAGAAGTGTTCTTGCTTCTTTATTTCCTTGTTTTAATAAATTAAGAGCAACTCTCTCTTCATTGGGACTTAAAGGTTCTGGAAAAACATTTATACTATAAGATCCAGTAAAAAAATATAAGTTTTTAAATAAACTTAATAAATTTAAAATCATATCTTCCTCCACTAAAGTATATAAAAAAAAATAATTTAAATAACAAAATTTGACAAATATTGATAAAAGTAGTAGTATATAATGCTCGTAAGAAAGGGGATTTAATAATGGAATTACAAGATTTTAAAAGTAATTTTAAATTAGATGTAATAAGAAAATTAAGTGAGTATTTATCTGATTATAATAATATTAATGGTTATAATAATCAAAAAAAGTTTACATTTTTAATAACAACTAAAGAAGCACGTGATAATGATAAAAAAGTATATAGTATAGAATTATTAAGAGGAACTGTTAATAAAAAAACAATATTTAAGTTAAATGTTTTATTAGATAAAGAAGATTATAAAACATTACAAGATTTTATTTTAAAAACTACAGAATCTGATAATTTTATGTATACATCATTTACAAATGATAACGGTTCTATTAAGAGTTATAATATAAATTTAATGAATGGTGTTAGTATTTCTTATAATATAGATAATGAACATGATTTAAGTATTTGTAAAGATATCGAATCTACTTTTAAAAATAAAAAATTAATTCAAAAAGAAGAAATTACATCTGATACAAATAAAGATGAAATTCAAAAGACTAAAGCTATAAAGATAATTGATGCTTTTAAAAATCTATTTATGTTAATTACTGAATATAATGCTAAAGAAAATTATACTAATATAAAACCATTTACATTTAATATTACTAATTATTTTAATAATGAAAAAAAATGTTACGTATATAATTTTGAAATAATAAGAGGAACATATAATAAAGATAAGATATTAGATTTAAGAGCCTCTATATATGATAAAGAATTTATGTTAAATGAATTAAACGAATTAATATTATTTATAAAAGATATAGATACTTATGTAATTGATAGCACAACAAATGGTGATTTATATGATTCTTATAATCTAAGATGTCAAAATAATATAAATGTCAATTTTTATATAAAAGATGAAATTGATAGAGAATTTTACGAATCTAAAAAAGATAAAAATCAAGAAAAAACAATTATTTATAAAAAATAATTGTTTTTTTTAATAACTTAAATTATAATAACTACCAAGGAAGTGATTATATGAATAATTTATTATTAGATAAAAACTTCATTGCATCAATTAAATTTTTTGATAATATTATGTTTTTAGACTCTTTTTTAGAAAGTAAAAAAGTTTATAATGTATCCGTTGATTACGTTAAAAAAGATAATCATTATCTTTTAAAACTAAATATAAAAGATGGTAATAATGAACTTTTAAAAACAGAATGTACTCTTGCAAATAAGATAAATGGAAGTTTAGTTATTAAGAATATTATTAATATGGTTACTATAAAATATAATAATGATTTAATTGTTGATGTAAAAGAAATTGATAAAAATAATAACTGTATAAAGTTTGGAAGGAGAACATATACTAAAAAGAAATAGAAATATTATATTTTTCTTGAAAAGTATATGTTTTTTTGATACAATACATTTGGTTTTTATAAACCAATATACACATTTGCTGATTATCAAACCTAGTGGCTATTGTTGGAGAGATAAGAAGACGTAAATGGATGAATAACGAAAGGAAAGTGAAAAATATGGCTGTTGTTTCTATGAATAATTTATTAGAAGCAGGTGTTCAATTTGGACATCAAACAAAAAGATGGAATCCAAAAATGAAGGAATACATCTTTACTTCAAGAGATGATATTTATATAATCAATCTTGAAAAGACTGTAGAATGTATAGAAAAAGCATATGCAGAAATTAAAAAAATTGCTGAAAATGGAGGAAAGTTCTTATTTGCTGGTACTAAAAAACAAGCTAGTGAAGTTTGTGTAGAAGAAGCTACTCGTAGTGAAAGTTTTTATGTAACAGAAAGATGGTTAGGTGGAACATTAACTAATTTCCGTACTATTAGAAGACGTGTAAAACGTTTAGAAGAAATAGAAAATATGGAAAAAGATGGTTCATTTGATTTACTTCCAAAAAAAGAAGTAATCGGTTTAAAGAAAGAATATGAAAAATTAAATAAAGTATTATGTGGTATACGTAATATGGATAGATTACCTAATGCCTTAATTATAGTAGATCCTAAAAAAGAAATTAATGCAATTAGAGAAGCTAGAAAATTAAATATACCAGTATTTGGTATAGTAGATACTAACTGTGATCCAGATGATGTAGATTTTGTAATACCTGGTAATGATGATGCAGTTAGAAGTGTAAAAGTTGTTTTAGGTGTTTTAAATAACGCTATATGTGAAGCTAAAGGATTAGAAATAGTTGATTATATAACTGATGAAGAACCTAAAAAAACTAAAAAAGAAGAAGTTAAAGAAGAAGTAGCAAACACTGTTAAAAAAGTTTCTAAAAAAATTAATGATACAAAAGAAGAAATAAAAGAAGTTATAGAAGATTTATCTAAAAAAACTGTTGCTGAATTAAAAGCTATAGCTAAAGAAAAAGGTATCACAGGATACACTTCTATGAAAAAAGATGAATTATTAAGTATTTTAAAGAAATAAAAGGAGATTTATTATGATAAGTGCAAAACAAGTAAGTGAATTAAGAACTTTAACTGGTGCAGGAATGATGGACTGTAAAAAAGCTTTAACTGAAACTAATGGTGATATGGATAATGCTGTTGATTATTTAAGAGAAAAAGGTATCGCTAAAAGTGCTAAAAAAGCTAGTCGTATTGCTGCAGAGGGTTTATCAAATATTTATATAAAAGATAATAAAGCTGTTATTTTAGAAGTAAATAGTGAAACAGACTTTGTTAGTAAAAATGAAGAATTTACAAGTATGTTAGATACTATTGGTGAAACTATTTTAAATAGTGAAGCTAAAACTTTAGAAAGTGCTTTAGAACTTAATACTGGTGATGGTACTATCAACGATTTAATAGTTGCAAAAACTGCTAAAATTGGAGAAAAATTATCTTTAAGAAGATTTGAATTAGTAGAAAAAACTGATGATGAAGTTTTCGGAAGTTATTTACATATGGGTGGAAAAATTTCTGTTTTAACAGTATTAAAAGGCGCTAATAGCGATGTTGCAAGAGATGTAGCAATGCAAGCAGCTGCTATGAAACCAGGATACTTAAAAAGCGATGAAATACCTGCTGATGTATTAGAACGTGAAAAAGAAGTATTTAAAACTCAAGCAATGGAAGAAGGAAAACCTGCTGATATTGCAGAAAAAATGGTAAATGGTAGAATTAAAAAATTCTATAAAGAAGTTTGTTTATTAAATCAAGCATTCATAAAAGACGGAGATATCGATGTTGAAACATACGTTAAAAATAACGGCGGAGAAGTTTTAAAAATGATTAGATATGAAGTTGGAGAAGGAATGCAAAAACGTGAAGAAAACTTTGCAGAAGAAGTAATGAATCAAATAAAATAAGTACAATTTATTGTACTTTTTTTGTGCCTAAAAATATCTAATATCATAAAGCACTCGAAAAGGTACTTTTTTGTATATATTTTTTATAATTTATGATAAAATTAAATATAAGAATAGAGGGTATATTATGAATATTATTGATATTATAGATAAAAAAAGACTAGGTAAAGAATTGTCTTATAAAGAATTAGATTTTGCTTTTACTGGTTATTTAAAAAAATATATTGAAGATTATCAAATGTCTAGTTTATTAATGGCTATAGTAATTAATGGAATGACTTTAGAAGAAACAATTAATTTAACAGATATTTTTATAAAAAGTGGTAAAGTTTATGATTTAAGTAGTGTTAGTGATGTTATAGTAGATAAACATTCTACTGGTGGAATAGGAGATACTACTACATTAGTTGTTGGGCCAATAGTTGCTGCAAGTGGTTGCTATATGGCTAAAATAAGTGGTAGAGGTCTTGGTATAACTGGTGGGACAATTGATAAGTTAGAAAGCATTCCTAAATTTAATGTTAATTTAAATAAAAAAGAATTTATAAATAATTTACGCAAAGTTGGTTTTGTAGATTGTAGCCAAACTAAAGATTTAGTTCCGCTTGATAAAGTTATTTATAATTTAAGAAATAATAGTGGAACAACAGAATCTTTACCATTAATTGCTTCAAGTATAATGTCTAAAAAAATTGCAAGTGGTGCCAATATTATATTAATAGATATAAAAGTAGGTAGTGGTGCATTAATAAAAACTAAAAAAGATGCTAAATTACTTAGTACTTGGATGAAAGAAATAGGTAAACGTTATAACAAAAAAATAGTTACTATAATAACTGATATGAATGTTCCATTATCAAATAGTATTGGAAATAAATTAGAAGTAGAAGAAGCAATAAATGTATTAAAGGGTAGCAAAACTAGACTTTATACAGTTTCTAAAGAAATAGCTAGTATGCTTATTTCACTTGCTAAAAAAATTACAATTAAAGAAGCAGAAGAATTAGTAGATACTTTAATAAAAAATGGTAAAGCTTATCAAAAGTTTGAAGAATTTGTAAAATGTCAATCAGGTGATATTAGTAAATTAAAAATTAAAGCTAAAATAAAAGTTATAAAAAGTGAAAAAAATGGTGTTTTAACCAAAATAGATGCTTATAAAATTGGAGAATTATCTTTAAAACTTGGTGCTGGCAAAATAAATGATCACGAAGTTATTGATTATGATGCTGGTATTAAATTATTTAAAGATATAGGTGATAAAGTAAAAAAAGGTGATATATTAGCAACACTTTATACTAATAAAAATATTAAGTTGACTAACGATGATGTAAACTGTTTTATAATAAAATAAAAATAACATAAAAGTATGATATAATTTTAATAGAAATAGAGGGTGTAACAATGTTTGGAAAAATAAAAAATATAACTGATTCAAGTGTTGAAGTAGAATTAATTAAAACTAGTGAAATAATACCTAATTTAATGAATATGCACGTTGTATTTGTAGATGAAGATAAAAAAATATTAGGAGAAGTTAGAACTGTCTTAGAAAATAGTATACATATAGATTTAAAAGGACAATTTATTGGAGATAAGTTTATAGCAGGTACTATAAGAAAACCAACACTAAATAGTGTAGTTAGAGTAATTAATGAAGATGAACTTAATATTATATTAGGTAGTGATATTGAAACTAATATTTATGTTGGTAAAAGTCCAATATATCCAACAAAAAATATATATGTTAATATAAATGATTTATTTTCAAACCATTTAGCTATATTCGGAAATTCTGGTAGTGGTAAAAGTTGTAGTGTATCTAGAATAATACAAAATGTATTCTTAAATAAAAACTTTTTAACATATAACGCTAATTTATTTTTCTTTGATGCTTATGGTGAATATAAAAATGCTTTTAAAGATTTATCAAATATAAATCCTAATTATCAGTACAAGTTTTTAACTACAAATCCGGTAGATAATACTGATGGAAGCTTATTAATACCAATTTATTTATTAAGTATAGATGATATTGCTCTTTTATTAGAAGCAACTAATCACTCTCAAATGACTATTATAGAAAGAATGTATAAGTTAGTTAGAATTTTTTCTAGAAATGATGATAATACAAAAAAATTAAAAAATCATTTAATAGCTAAAGCAATAATGAATGTATTGTTTTCTAATCAAAGTTCTAGTGCTAAAAAAAGTGAAATATTTGAGATAGTAACTAATTGTTCTACTGATGAATTTAATTTAAAAGCTGAATTACAAGGTGTAGGTTATACAAGAGTTTTTACTGAATGTTTTGGGATTGATAGAAACGGTGAGTTTGGAGAATCGGTATTAATAAATGAATATTTAAATAAATATATTAATGATGATTTAGAAAGTACTATAACAGTACCTGATCAAGCATATTTTACTTTAAAAGATTTAAGTAATGCTTTAAACTTTACATTAGTAGGTGAAGGTTTTCAACAAAACAAAACTATACAAGATAGTGCAATTATTTTAAAAGTTAGATTAAATTCTTTAATAAATAGTAGTAATAGTATAATATTTGATGCTAAAGAGTATATGAATTTAGAAACATATATATCTAGTTTAATAATGAATAATAATAAAAGAAGTCAAATAGTAAATATAAATTTAGAAGGTATAGACGATAACCTTGCTAAAGTATTAGTTAAAATATTATCTAAAATGTTATTTGATTTTGCTAAGTCTAGAACCGATAGAGCAAGTATACCATTCCATTTATTTATCGAAGAAGCACATAGATACGTTGTTAAAGATAATGATGTATTCTTACTTGGATATAATATATTTGAACGTATTGCTAAAGAAGGTAGAAAATACGGTGTAATATTAGATTTGGTAAGTCAAAGACCAGTTGAAATAAGTGATACTGTTGTATCGCAAATGTCTAATTTCTTAATATTAAAAATGACACACCCTAAAGATTTAGAATATATAGAAAAAATGTTACCCAATATTAGTGGAGATGTTATAGACAAATTAAATTCATTAGAACCTGGTACTTTAGTAGCGTTTGGTAATGCATTTAAAATACCTATACTTATAAAAATGGATATGCCAAACCCAACACCATATTCATCTAACTGTGATATTATTAATAGGTGGAAAGGATAATATGAAAAACAAGAAAGGTTTTACAATAATAGAAATAATTGTTTGTATTGCTTTAATAGTATCAATTGCTGCTATTTCAATAATTACTATTAATAAAAATAATGAAAATGCTAAAAAGGAATCAAAACTTGTTAATGAAGTAATTAATAGTAGTTTAGTTTATTATGATAAACATACAATAAATGAAAATGATCTTATTGAAAAAAATGGATATACAACTATATACATAGATAATTTAATAAATGATGGACTAATAGATGAAAAATATTATAATTCAATAGAGAAAACAACTAATTTTGATTTTGGAAGAATTCTTATTTCCTATGATTTTTCAACAGGTATGAGAAATGTTTACTATCCTTATTCTGATAATGAAAAAAATAGCACTATTTTTAAAACTATATATTTACAAAATGGAGAAGAATTTGATTGTAATGCTAAAGATATAATTGAAAATAAAATTTTAGGAGATCAGCAATATTTACAGTCTGTTGATATTAATTCTTGCGATTCTAGTAAAATAGATTATACTAATACTAGTAACACACAATATGTTTATTTTAATTATACAGTTACAGAAACCGATGTAAAAGGTAAAACAATTTCAGTTACTAAAAAAGCAAAATTACCAGTTCAAATACTTAAACAGTTTGATGCAAATGATTTTGAATGTAATTTATATGATACAAATTACAATTTAATAAATATTTTAAATGAAAATGAAACAAAACTATTAAATCAAAGTAGCATTAAATATTCATTTACTTTAAAAGAAGAAGATAATGATAATTTAAATGATTACAGTAATAATTTAAATATTGAATATAAAAGTGATGATGAACCTGCTGAAAATTATAAAGGTACGTTTATAAAAAAATTAATAACTGAAGAGTTTGACAAAGAATATAATTGGACTCCGAATGTAAAAGCAATTATATATCCTAATTATTTTCCTAAAAATAAATCTGATAATATGGATATTTATGAGGAAAATTTAAAAAGCATTGAATTATATGATATAGATTTAATTGGAAGCAAAATAAAATATATGAATGAAACACATACATATAATTTAAATTTTTACATTAATAAATCTAATTATTCATCTATTAAAAATGATTTGGAAAGTATTGAGAAGAATTTAAATAGTCTTAAAAATGGTAAAAAATATAATTTTAATTATAATTCAATTGATGATAAAAAAGAATTTAATTTAGAATCTTTCAAAATAAGTTGGGCTAAAGATGATGTGACCGATGTTGATACCATTGGAACTCTAGGAAACTTAATGATATTGAATGTAACTACTAATGACGGAGATGAAAATAGCTATCATACTATACTGTATAATATGGTTGATAATTCTTATGATATTTTATTTCCACAATACTATAAACGACCACTAAAGAATTTTAAATATGATGATAACTATTTATATGCATATTATATTTATTCATATCGTAATTATAATGCGATTTATAATAATAAAAAATGTAATGGAACTACAAGACATTTTACTCAATATTTTTATGATAAATTTAAATTATTGAAAGATAATGGCTATTATTCTGGAATTGATTTAGATGATGTTGAAAGAGTTGATGATCTTAATGAAACATCATGTGGTGGATCACATGCTTATAGTCCGAATTTTAAAAAATATAATGAATTAAAAACAATTTACAATAATGAAAATTTAAATAAAATTGGTTCTAAAGTATCTGATTTTATAAAAACTGTTAGTGATAATGACACAAAAGATATAAAAGGTGAAATACATGATAAATACAAATATGTGATATGTAACCAAGGAAAAAATTATTGTGATGGTGGACGGTATTATCTATCAAAATCTGAAATTTATAAGAGTTACTATATGAAATATTATTATAAATTAAACAATAGAGAGAATTATATTTTTGTATTAAATGATGATAGTGAATATATGAAAATTTATAAATATAGTTTTGGACATGATGATAATTATGATTTAACTAATATACCTGATAATGAAGCTGATTATAATTTTGTTGTCATACCTAATGAATCATCTGATAAAGTAAAATTTTCTTCAGATATAAAAAATAACAAAAATAATTATGTAATAACTGAATATAATATAGAGGATATAAAAAATAAAATTAATAATTTATAAAGAATATTTGTAATTAAATGTTCTTTTTTTCTTGTTTTAATATAAAATATGTTATACTTATATTAGGAGGTATAATATGAAGTCAATGTATATTCACATACCTTTTTGTAAGTCTATCTGTACTTATTGTGATTTTTGTAAACAGTTATATAATGAAACTAATATAAAAAAGTATTTAATATCTTTAAGAAATGAAATAGAAGATAGATATAATGATGAAGAATTAGATACATTATATATTGGTGGTGGTACTCCTAGTGCCCTTAATATAAATGAATTAAAAGATTTATTTGATATATTAAATGTATTAAAATTAAATAATTTAAAAGAATTTACCTTTGAATGTAACGTTAATGATATTACAGAATAATTAATTAAATTACTAAAATTAAATAAAGTTAATAGAATTAGTATAGGAGTAGAATCATTTGATAAAAATAAATTACAGTTTATGGAAAGATTTGCTAATTTTGAAGATGTTAAAAATAAGATAGAATTAATTAAAATGAATGGAATAAATAATATAAATATAGATTTAATGTATGGAATACCTGGAGAAACACTTAAAGTATTAAAGCGAGATCTTGATTTAATATTAAAACTAAAACCAACTCACATAAGTACATATTCTCTTATTTTAGAAGAATATACGAAATTAGCTATAAATAACGTAACTCCTATAGATGAAGAACTAGAACTAGAAATGTATAACTACATAAGAAAAAAATTAGGTAAAAAGAAATATATTCACTATGAAATATCTAATTTTGCATTAGAAAATTATGAATCAATACATAATTTAAATTATTGGAATAACGATGAATATTATGGCTTTGGTTTAGGAGCTCATGGTTATATAGATGGTATTCGTTATGAAAATACTAAAAATTTTAATAAATATATAGAAAATAATTTTGTTGCTAAAGAAGAAATAGTTGGTATAAAAGAAAAACAAGAGAATGAATTAATGTTAGGTTTTAGAAAAATTAATGGTATTAATTTAGAAAAATTTTATAATAAATATGGTGTTAATATGCAGAGTGTATTTCCAATTAAACCTTTATTAAAAAATAAAGATTTAATATATAAAGATGGTAATATATTTATAAATCCTGATAGATTGTATGTTATGAATGAAATTTTACTAAAATTAATTTAGGAGGGTTAAAATGGAAAATATTAAAAAAGTAAAGGAATATGATGTAAGAATTATCGCTTCTATTATTGAAAATGCATTTTTATGTAATAATGAAAATGAAATATTTAATTGTGCAAAAGATATTATTAATGAAGAGGTAGATATTTTAAATTATAGAGAAAAGAGTACTAAAGTTATAGAGGAAATCAAAAGACAATGTCCTTACATAAAAAGAATAACACCATATCCAATGGACAATTTAAATTCAGCTTTAATTAATGAAGTATGTAATTTTTATATAAAAAGCTACGGGGAAACAATATTTTTAAAAGTTTATCCAATAAAAAGAAAAAAATTGATTCCATTTCATTTTAAATACTAGTTTATAAAAAACTTGTATTTTTTTTTATATGTGATAAAATGATATTAGAATTTATAAAATAAGGATGTGTTAATTTTGAAAAATTTTAAATATTTTTTAGTTGGTATTAGTTTATTTTCTCTGCCAATACTTGTTAATGCAGCAAGCATTACTTTAGAGGGAACGCCTGATGGAAATACTGCTATTTATGATGTAAAATATAATCCAGAAAGTAATCCTACTGATACAATTAGTTTAAAAATAAATAAAACAAATGATGATTTAGTTTATGAATTAAAAAGTGATTACGGTACTTGTGATAAAAACTTAGAATGTACTTTAATTACTACAACTATAGAAAGTGAAGCAACACTTGCAAAATTAACTATAAAAAACAGTACTGCAGAAAGTAAAGAAACTACAATAACTGTAGGCGGAACTATTTCAGGTGCAACAAAGACATTTACATTAAAAGCTGGACAAACAACAACAAAAGCATTAAAAGATACTACCGATGTATCCAACATAACATTTTCGGTTGGTACTTTAGATAAAACATTTAGTAAAGATGTTTCAGATTATACAGTAACTGGTATAAAAGATACAATTAATTCTGTTACTGTTACTCCAAATTGTACTAATAACTGTAGTTGGTCTTTAAATAATCAAGAAAAAACACAAAGTGGTATAAGAGTTCCATTACAAACTGGTGCTAATGAAACTGAAATAAAAATATATGCTGAAAATGGTAATTTAGTTAAAACTTATAAATTTAATATTTATAGGGGTGAAATTACCACTAGTTCTGCATACTTAGAATCAATAAAAATAAAAGATGGTGTAATAAGTCCAACTTTTAGTTCAATGGTAAACGATTATACAGCTAAAATAAAGTTTAAAAAGAATGAAAAATTAAATAAATTAGATATTACAACTGTTACTGAAGATCCAACTGCTAAAGTAGAAATAAAGGGTAATGAAAATTTAAAAGAAGGAGAAAATACTATTACTATAACAGTAACAAGTAGTGATGGCGAAAATAAACAAGTTTATACAATTATTGCAACATTAGAAGAAGAAAAAGAAGATATAAAAAAAGTTACTACTAATAAAGTTGCAAAGAAAAAAAATAATACTTGGTTAATTATATTATTATCTGTATTAGGTTTAGGTGTAATTATAACTTCATTTATACTAATCTTTAAAAAGAAAAAGAATAAAAATAAAGATAATAACCATAAAGATGATAATAATGGTATAAAAGAAACTAAAGAAGAAGAAAATATACAAGATGAGTCTCAAGAAGATGATCTATTAGATATGGAAATGTCTGATATAGAAAAAGAAAATACAGATACTCTAAGAATATTAGAAAAAACTAAGCAAGAATTAAGAGAAGAGCCAAAACAAGACGTTGATGAAGCTTTAGATGATTTAATGAAAACTAAAAAGTTAGAACTTGGAGATTTAGACTTTTAAGATAATCACCTGAATATAATTATTTAGGTGATTTTTTATGCATTTAATTGCTCACAGAGGACTAACTAGTAAAGATATAAAAGAAAATACGTTAGAAGCATTTAAAAATGCTATTAATAATGGATACTTAGGTATAGAATTAGATATAAGAAAAACTAAAGATAATAAAATAGTTGTAATTCATGATAAATATATTAATAGAACTAGTAATGGTAGTGGTAATATAAATAAATTATTATATAAAGAATTATTAAAATACAATTTTGGTTCTAAGAAAAAACATTCTAAAATACCTCTTTTAAAAGATATAGTAAAAAATATTAATAATACTAATATATTTATTGAATTAAAAGAAAAAATAAATAGAGATGAATTAGATAGTATATTAAAAAAAAATAATACTAATAAATATTATATAATGAGTTTTAATAAAGAATATATAGATAATTTATTAGGTATAGAATATAATTTAGGTTTAATAAATTATGTTTTTAATAGTATTATAGATTATAATAAATATAATTTTATATTAGTATTAGAAGATTTATTTAATAAAGATATATATAATTATTTTAAAGAAAAAAATATAGAAATTATACTATATAATTTAAGAGGGAATATTAATATTAAAAATAAAGATATTATTAATGAAATAAAGTATATTATTTAAATAAAAGTGCAAAAAAACTAGATAATTATTGCACATAAATAAATTTCTTGCTATAATAATTTAGGAAATGAAGGGAGGGAAAGTAAATGACTAAAGTAGAAGTAAGAAATGGTAATGTAGATAGTGCTTTAAAAAGATTTAAAATTAAAGTTGCAAAAAGCGGAGTCCCTTCTGAATTGAAAAAACACAAAGAATATAAAAAACCAGGCGTTAAGAGACGTGAAGCTAAAAAAGAAATGATTAAAAATTCACGTAAGAGAAATAAAAATAGATAATTAAAGTGCTTTCGTTAGCACTTTTTATATAAAGAAAGAGGGATAATATGTTTGATAAAATTAAAAAAGATTTAATGACTGCTATGAAAGAACAAGATAAATTTAAATTATCAGTATTACGTATGCTAAAAAGTGCATTACAAGCTGAAGAGATAAGTAAGAAAAGTGAATTAACTGACGATGAAGTTTTAAATATAATAAAAAAACAAGTTAAAGTTAGAAATGCTTCTTTAGAAGAATATAAAGAATATGGTAGATACGACTTAGCTAATGATTTAGCTCAAGAAATAGAGATACTAAAATCATATTTGCCAGAAGAATTATCTAATGAAGAATTAATTAGAATTATTGATGAACAATTTAATATAATTAATCCTACAAGCATAAAAGATATGGGTAAAGTTATTAAAGCCATATCAAATGTTGTTGGTACTCGTGCTGATATGGGTGTAGTTAGTAAAATAGTAAAAGAAAAAATTAATAATTTATAAAATTATTATAGGGTTAGTATGAAAGAAAAATTCAAAAAAATATTAAACGATTTTGAAATCTATAAAACATATAATGATAATAATAATAATATGAATGAATATTATAGTTGGTATGATTTAAAAATATATTTAGTTGATGACTTTGTTGTTATTAAATCAACTAATGGTTTAAATTTAATATTAGATAAAACAAGTTATTTAAAATGTTTTATAGAAGAATATAGGTATTTTCAGTTGGAAAAAGAAAATATTATTGAAAAAGATATTGAAAAAATTTATAACTTAAAAAGTGAACAAAAATAAATGTTCACTTTTATTAATTTATAAAATAAATTAATAGACTTGCTATCATACTACCCACCATAGCAATTAACATAACCCATACTAGTATTTTAGCAGCAATATTTTTATTCTTTTTATTTTTAGCCATTATTTCACCTCAACATATTAATTATACTAAATAATGAATAATAAATAAAGTATTTTAATAATATTAAATAGGTGAAATTATGAAATATATTAAGGGTAGTTATATGAATCATAGTAAAGTATATAATATAATTTTTATAGGTATATCTCTAAGTATTACTCTAGGTTTAGTATTAGCATTATCTATAGATAAAAATTTATCTAATAATATTTATAGTTATTTTATAGATCATATTAATAATTATAATTTAAATAAATTAAGTAATATATTATATCCAATAATAATATATTTTATTTTATTTATCATATCATTAACTATAATTGGCTCTTTTATGCCATTTTTAACGCTTTTTATAGAAAATATAAGTATAGGGTTAATATTAGGAATAAGTCTTAGAAATAATGGTTTAAATGGCTTATTATTTAGTATAATATATTTTACTATAACTAAATTATTATATATACTTTTATTAATATATTTAACTATTAATATATATAAGTTTATAAAGAAAATAATTAATTTAATTAAAACAAAAGAAACAGATAATATATATAATTTATATTCAAAAATAATATATAAAACTTTATTTTGTATAGGACTAATAACTATATATAATATTATTAATATATTTATAGCACCTAAACTAATTAGATTCTTTATTTTTCTTATTTAATTTGATACAATATTTTTGGTGATTTAAATGTCAAAAGTAGTAATTGGAATGAGTGGAGGAGTAGATTCTTCTGTTGCAGCTTATTTATTAAAACAACAAGGTTATGAAGTAATTGGTTTATTTATGCGTAATTGGGATAGTATGATTAATAATGATATTAATGGTAATCCTAATATAAATAATAACATATGTCCTCAAGAACAAGATTATAATGATGCGTTAGATGTATGTAATAAACTAGGAATAGAATTACATAGAATAGATTTTATAAAAGAATATTGGGATAACGTATTCACTTATTTTTTAAATGAACTTAAGCTAGGTAGAACTCCTAATCCTGATTTAATGTGTAATAAATATATTAAATTTGATTTATTTATTAAAGAAGCTAAAAGATTAGGAGCAGATTATATTGCAACTGGACATTATGCTAAAATAGAAGGAAATAAGTTGTTAAGAGCAAAAGATTTAAATAAAGATCAAACTTATTTTTTAGCACAAGTTAGTAGTGAACACTTTAAAAACGTTATTTTTCCTTTAGGTGAAATAACAAAACCTGAAGTAAGAGAAATTGCATTACGTGAAAACTTAAGTATTGCTAAAAAGAAAGATTCTACTGGAATATGTTTCATAGGTGAAAGAAATTATCAAAAATTTATACAAAATTATTTAAAACCAAATCCTGGTAATATTCTTGATGTTGATACCGGTAATGTTATAGGCCGTCATACTGGACTTATGAATTATACAATTGGTCAAAGAAGAAATGTTGGTATTAGTGGAAATCCAGAAAAACATTTTGTTGTTGGTAAAAATGTAAAAGAAAATATTTTGTATGTTGCTTTTGGTGATAATCCTAAAACACTATATAGCAACTCTTGCATAATCGATAACATTAACTTTATATCTTCAACTCATCCTACTTTCTGTACTGCAAAATTTAGATATAGGGGTCCAGATTATGAAGTACAATTAGAATATCTTGATAACAACGAAATATTAGTAAAATATCCTGAAAAAGTTGCTGCAGTAACACCTGGACAAGCTTGCGTACTTTATTTAGGTAGAGAATGTTTAGGTAGTGGTATTATAAAAGAAGTTAGACTTGATGATAAAAAATTATGGTATTTATAAACAAAATATAATATAATTTCTATAGAAAGAGAAGATTTTTTATGGAAGATATCGAACACTAAAGTTCAGGAGATATTAATTTATCTTCTTTTTCTTTACTTTTACTTGACAAATTTATGTCTAATAAGTTACAATTATTATGTAAATATAGTTAAAGAGAGTAGGTTAATATATGGAAACTTTAAAAGAAATATTAAATAATTTAGGAATATCTAAAGTAAAATTAGCAAAGTATTTAGGTGTATCTAGACAAATGGTTTATAACTATTTAGAATTAGATAGTATTGATAAATGGCCAAAAGAGAAAAAAATACTATTATTTAAATTATTAAATGTAGAAGATGGAGAAGAATCTACTTTAAAGAAAATTAAAATAAATGCAGATTATATGGAAATGGTAGAAAATAGATTAAAATCTAATAATAAAAATAATTCTTATGAATTAATAGATATTAAAGGATTAGATAAAAGATCTCAAGTATTATTATCTGATTTTACATTTTTATTAAAAGAAAAATTAACTGAAGGTTATGGTGAAGAAAATTATTATATAATAGAGTACTTGTATCATTTACTTCAATCAGTTGATAATATACCTGAATTTAAATATCTTTTAGGATACGTTAGTAAAGCAACTGGATTTACAAAACCTAATGAATTTAAATTTAATGAAGATAAACAATTTATGTTTGAAGGTATAATACACTCTGCTTTTACCTTATATAATAGTGGGGGAGCATCAAAGAGTAAAGTTATAGTTTCAAGAGATAGATTTGTTCAAGAAATTGAAGCTAGAAATGAAGAAAAATTATCTAGAACTCAACAATTAAATACAGTAAGAATTCAAGCTTTAAGAGAACTTGGATATGATGAAATTAATGCATCAAATGCTGCTGAAGTATTTGAAAAAATTGCTGAAATACAAACACGTGGTGTTTAATAAAGTAAGTCCCCTATCTTTATTTTAAAGAAGAATAGGGGTTCTATTTTTATAAATATATATATATAATATTTAGTATTATTATACTTAGTATTATATTTATATTAATTAAAAAGATTACGTAGAAAAATAACACCCTATATTACATATAAAAAAGTAATTATTAAATAAAAATATTATTAGTATAAAATTAATATATAATAATAAATATGAAGATTTAAGTAATATAATATAACGTTAAACGTATAAATTCTTTATCTATTATGTTAAATTAAGAACTTCATATAATATATATTATGTTAACTTCTATATTTTAAATAAAAAGATGATTAGTTGATAATTAAAACTACACCATCTTTTTTTATTTATAATTAATAAGTTTTATAACCTGTACAATATTAAATTACATAACTGCTACACTTAATAGGAAAAATATAATACCTATAATAAATCCTATATAAATATATTTATTATTTTTATTAGAATATTTTATTGATTCTTTTAAAATATCATTTATTGATAAACTTATCATTATACCAGCTACTAAAATAAATATTAAATTTAATATAGTATCATTTACAAATTTGTATAAAAATAAATATGCAAGAATCGCACCTAACGGTTCAGATAAACCACTAATTAAAGTAGTTTTAATTGCCTTCCCTACTTTTAAAGTAGAGTAGTAGATTGGAACACCAATGCATATTCCTTCAGGTATATTGTGTAATGTTATTGCAACAGCAACTTTTAATCCAACTTTTAAATCATTAGTACTAGTTAGAAACGTTATAATTCCTTCTGGTATATTATGTAACATAAGTACTATAGCACTTATTATACCTAATTTATAAAGACTACTCCCCTTCTCTTCTAATCTATTTATTATTTTATTTGAAATCTTAATTAAACTTATACCTAATAAAAATATTAAAATAGATATTAAAAAACCTAATAATTTATATTTTAATAATAAGTAAAAAAAAGAATGTGGTATTAAATCAAAAATACTAATTAGCATCATTACAATAGCACTAAAACTTAAACTTATACTTAAGAATCTATTAACGTTTTTTACCTTAATAAATATAAATAAACATCCTAAGATAGTTGATAACCCTGCTAATGTACTTATTAAAAAAGCATAATAAAAATTATTCATAATTAATCACAATAAATTATATGTTTTTATAGTTATTTTATTATCTTTTTTAACTTTTTAATATCTTCTACTTTATTTATATCTGTTTTATAAAATTCTTCTAAATTATAAATTTTATTTTCTATTTCATTAATAATATCATCAATAGTTAAAATATTTTTTATTTCATAGTTAAGTGATAAATAATTTAAAATAATATATGCTATACTTAATATATTATATATTCTTAATGTTTCTTTATCTTTATATAAATATCCGTACTCACTAGTATCAATAACACTAATAACATTTTTATTACTATCATACATAATATTTTCATCGTGTAAATCTAATATTCTTATATTATTTTCTGATAATATAAATATATCTCTTTCTAATTTTTTTAAAGCATCTAATAAATTATCTATTAATATATTATCACTTAAATTTGCGAAAGAAATTCCAGTTTTTAATAACATAGTATGCCCTTTTAATCTATTTTTAATATATATATTTTCTATTGGAAATGCGAAATAATCAGTTTTTATTCTAGATAGAATATTAAATCTATCTTCGTCAAAAGCAGATAAATTAAGATAAAATATTTTTAAGGCAGTAAGTATGTCATATTTATATATTTGTGCAGTTGCACCACAACCAATTAAATCATAATTTTTTTCTATTTTACTTATGCTTTTAAAGTTCATAAAACACCACCATAATATTAGCCAAATATTACCATTATATATATTAGTTATAGTTACATAATAATAGTGGGAGGTAAATAATTTATGGCTAAAAATTCTGCTAGAAATAAAGCTAGAGAAACTGAAAAAAATTCAAGTTGTAAAAACAGTGAAAGAGCAAAAAATAATGCTAGATGTTCTAAAAATAGTGCTCGTTAATTAACTCTAGTTAAATTCCTAAAGAACTATTGATTTAATAATAGTTCTTTTATTTTTTATAATATCATAAACATTCAAATTTGCAAGAAAAACTAATTTCTAGGAAAATATTCCATATAATCACTTTTTAACTTTTGATTAGATAAATGAGTATATATTTGAGTAGTACTTATACTTTCATGGCCTAAAAATTCTTGTATAATTCTTAAATCTGCACCATTTTCTAACATATGAGTTGCAATACTATGTCTTAATGTATGAGGAGAAACATCTTTTTTTATATTAGCTTCTAACGTCCTTTTTTTTAACATTTTAAAAACGCCTTGCCTAGTCATTTTTTTACCATGATTATTTAAATAGACATAATTATTTTGTTCTTTTTTAACTAAACAATGTCTATAATCTTTTACATATATTTTTAAGTATTTAATTGCAGTATCGTTAATAGGGACAATTCTTTCTTTACTACCCTTCCCCATTATTCTAACAATACAATCGTTTAAATCAATATTTTTAAATTCTAAATTTACAAGTTCACTTATTCTTAATCCTGTTGCATATAATAGTTCTAATAATGATTTATTTCTAGCGCTGAATGCATCTTTAATTTCAATATTTAATAATTTATCTATTTCATCTATAGTTAGATAAGTGGGTAAATGTTTTTTTAACTTAGGACTATCAATTAATAATATAGGATTTTCTTTTAACATTCCAATTTTTATATAATAATTATAAAATGTTTTAAAACTACTTAGGTAATTGCTAATACTACTTGATTCTAAATTTAAACTAGAAATAAAATGCTCTATATCTTTGCTACTTAATTTTAATAAATCTTTATTTATATTATTTGATAAAATACTTAAATTATTTTGATAAGTATTAATAGTATTTTTAGAATAATTTAAATCCATTTCTAAATATAATAAAAAATCATTTATATAATTGTCATTCATAGTATCATCTTCTTTAACTTATTAAAATTATACCAAATGACTTTCTTTTAAACAAGATATTGGACAATATTATTATTCAAACAAAAAAATATAAAACAATCATCATTAAAGATTTAAATACCTGTGAATTACTTTTATTATACATAGAAGTCTGATAATTTTACATAAACATAAATAAATGAATGACTTTTAATAATAAAATTGATAAAATAAATATAGAAAGTGTGATTATATGGAATTACTTGCTAATAAAATAAGGCCTACTAAATTAGATGAAGTTATTGGACAAACTCATTTAGTTGGAGAAAATAAAATATTATATAATTTAATAAAAAATAAACGTATTTATTCTATGATACTTTATGGTAAACCTGGCATAGGTAAGACTACTATTGCAAACGTTATTGTAAATGAAATTAATAAACCGTATAGATTTTTAAATGCAACAACTAGTAAAATAAATGATTTTAATATAATAATAGAAGAAGCTAAAATGAATGGTGAAATGATAGTAATAATAGATGAAATACATCGTATGAATAAAGATAAACAAGATATATTATTACCTTACTTAGAAAACGGTTTAATTATTCTTATAGGACTTACTACGTCAAATCCGTATCATAAAATAAATCCTGCTATAAGAAGCAGATGTCAAATATTTGAACTTAAGGAATTAACTAGTGAAGATATTGTTAAAGGATTAACTAGAGCTTGTACATTCTTACCAGATATTAAAATAGATGACGAATCTTTAAGAATAATTGCAAATACTAGTAGTGGCGATTTTAGATCTGCTATTAATTTACTTGAAGTTGCTTACTACTCTACTAATGATAAAATCGTAACAATAGATATATTGAAATCTATAAATAGAAAAACGGTACTTTTTGCTGATAAGAACGAAGATGGTCACTATGATTTATTGAGTGCATTTCAAAAAAGTATAAGAGGTAGTGATCCTGATGCTGCAGTTTATTACCTAGGGAGATTAATTGAAATTGGGGATTTAGATAGTATTTATAGAAGAATGAGCGTAATAGCATATGAAGATATAGGACTTGCAAACCCTTCAGTTGGACCAAAAGTTATGGCTGCAATTCATGCAAGTGAACTTGTTGGACTTCCAGAAGCTAGAATTCCCCTTTCAGTAATTGTTATTGAACTTGCATTATCACCTAAAAGTAATAGTGCTATTTCTGCTATTGATATGGCATTAAATGATATTAGAAAAGGAAATACCGGTAATGTACCAAATCATATAAAAACAAATTCAAAAGATTATAAATATCCCCATATATATCCAAAATATTGGGTTAAACAACAATACTTACCAGATAACATAAAAAATAGAAAATATTATAATCAAAAAATAAATAATTATGAAAATAATTTAAATAAAATTAATAAAGAAATGAGGAATGAAAATTGAAAACTATAGGAATTATAGGAACAGGGGCATATGGTTTAGGAATTTCTTTATCACTACTAAAAAAATGTGATAATATACATATGTGGGTAGAAAGTAAAGAAAGATGCGAATTTTTAAATAATAATAAAAAAAGTGCTAATATACTACCAAATATAGAAATACCAGATAATATTGATTTTAGTACTGATTATGAGTATATTTTAAAAAGTTCAAACATTATATTCATAGCAGTTAGTGCAAAATTTATAGATCCAGTAACTAAAGAAATTGCAAAATACAATATTAAAAATAAACACTTCTGTATACTAAGTAAAGGTATTGAACAAAATAGTTGTGCCTTTGTAACTGATGTATTTAAAAGAAATATAAAAACTAAAAATGTTTCTGTGATATCTGGTCCATCTTTTGCAATAGATGTTGCTAATAATATGCCAATAGGACTTTCTTTAGCTAGTAAAAATAATAAAACAATGTCAATTATTAAAAGAGTATTATCAAATGATAGAATTAAACTTAGAACTACAACTGATGTAATTGGTGTGGAACTTTGTGGTAGCATTAAAAATGTTATTGCAATAGCAAGTGGTATTTTAGAAGGATTAGGTTATACTGAATCAACAAGAAGTTTCTTAATTACAGAATCTTTACACGATATTAAATCTTTAATATATGGATTAGGTGGTAATAAAAAAACTATACTTTCTTTTGCAGGAGTTGGAGATTTATTATTAACAGCAACTAGTACTAAATCAAGAAACTATTCTTATGGAATATTAGTTGGAAAAAAAGAATTTGATAAAGCTAAAAAATACTTAGAAACTAATACTGTTGAAGGTTATTATACACTACATTCAATATATCAATTAATTAAGAAAAAGAAAATAGATATGCCTATTATTAATTTAATATATGATATAATAATAAATAATAAAGAACCAGAAAAATTAGCAGAATTTTTAATAAAAAAAGACTAGAAACGTAAAAATTTCTAGTTTTTTCTTTTTAACATACTAATATTATAATTACTAAAATCAAAATTTAATATCATATTTTTATATTTATTAAAGTCTATTTTTTCTGTATCATTTATAGTATCTATTCCTTCATAATTATATGTTACTATATTTTCTATTAAAGGATCTATAGTTCTATAAATATCATCACTTCTAACAACTAAATCTATAATATAATTTTTTTTACAAAGATTAAAAAAATCTTCATCAAATACAAACTTTTTATTCTTAAAATAATCTATTATAATACTATTAAATTCATTCATTCTTTTTGTATTTGCTTCTACTCTAATAACTAAATAATCTTCTATTTCATTACTAGAATAATAAGTATTACCAATTATAATATCGTTATCAACTAAATAATTATTTAAATTACTAGTAACACCAAAATTGTTTTTTAAAAAATAATATAAATAGTTATCCAACATAATTTTTTCATATGGTTTCATATTATGTGTATCTATTTTAAAAGATATAATACTTTTTTCTAAAGTAACGTCTTCATATACTGTACATTTTCTTTTATTAACTTTACTTTTAAAAATACTTTTATTTATTTTAATTGGATATTTTGTAAATTTAATATCAGAATATATATTTTTTATAGTATTTATTACTTCTTCTTTATCAAATCTTCCACCTATTACAATAATTTCATTTTCAGGTCTATAAAATGTATTAAATGCAGTAACTAAATCAAATTCATTAATACTTTCTATATCTTCTAAATCACCTAATATACTTTTAAAACCTTTATTATTTAATACACTACTTAAACTAGTATTATATATATTACTACTATTTTTGTTATCTAAACTTCTTCTTTTTTCTTCTAATATAGGACCTTTAATTTTATTAATTACATTTTTATTTATTATTGGACTATGTATACCTTTTAACAATAAAGATAAATATTTTGTCACATCATATACAGTATCTATATAAAATTGTGTCCTATCTATAGAAGTAAAACCGTTACTTCCTACTCCATTAGCACTAAAAATACTCATAATATCTCCACACTCATTACTTTCTAAAACTAAATGTTCTAAGAAGTGTGCAGTACCACTTTTAATATTATGTTTTTTATTATTATAAATTATTTTATTATTTATTCCACCAAATTTTACAATTAAATTGATGTATGCAGTATGTTTATTTGGATCATTTATTAAATATATTTTTAAACCATTTTCTAATTCTATTTTTTCTAGCATTATAAATCCCCCTTTAATACATACTGACATACTATATTTAATCTAGTAGCAAAATCTTTTAATTCATCTAAACTAATATGTTTGATTATATCTATTTCATCACTTGTTTTTATATCAGTTTTAAAATACTCGTTTACTACATCATTTGATGTTATATAAAAATTATCAAGTTCTCTTTCTTTTTCTAGTTCTAATTTAGTAACTATATTATTTATATTTTCTTTATATTTATCTATATTATTTAAATCATTTATTAATTCTTTAATCATAAGTAAACATAAATCTATATTTCTTTTTTCTGTACTTGCTTTTATAAATAATAATCCATTTTTTAACATAGAGTGAGAACTAGCAGTATAAACTAAATTACTTTTTTTTCTTAAAATACTTAATAAAAGTCCACTACTACCTGATGAAAGAAGTAGATTAATTATATATAATTTATAAAAATCTTTTTCTTTATAATCTTTAACATTACAAACTACATATATTATACTTTGATAATATTTAGAAATATCTTTTTTTTCTATAAAATCGTTATTTATATAAAATTTATTATATTTTTGTATTATTTTATATGGTTTTAAATTTAAATCACTAATATAATCACTTATAATATTTGCACACTCTTTTATGTCAATATTACCATTTATAAATATTTTAGGCATTATATTTTTTATAAATTTATTATAAGAATTAATAACATCTAATTTGTTTAATCTTTGTATATTTTCTATATCTTTATATTTAATTTTATTAAATAAACATTCATCATCTAATATGTCTAATACTTCTTTTTCAGCAATAAAATCTATGTTTTTATAATTATTTAGAAGCACTTCTATATATAATTTCTTTTCTTTATTAAATAAAATATCATCATTTAAATTAATATTATATATAGTATCTAATAAAAATAATATTTGTTTTTTTAAATTAGAATCATCTATTATATTATTATTAGGTATTAAAAGAGAAAAATTAATAAAATATACATCATTTATACTTTGTAAAGAACATTTATAATTTATTATGTATCTATTTAGTTTTTCTTTTTGAAATATACTTTCTTCTTTATATAAACTATTTGTTTTATTTAATAATTTAGATAGTATTGTTATAGACATTAACTCTTGTTTATCACATTTAAATTGGTATATAAAATTAATTAATGTTGTATGAAATTTTTCGTTTTTTACATATTTTATATCTTGCATATCTTAACTCCTATAAATATTATACTATATTTTTATAAAAGTAAAAAGCCAAACAAGTTGGCTTTTGGTTAATAGTTTATATAATTTACTAGAAAACAGTTTAATTTGTTAATTTTTTATTAATTATTATCTATCTCCTTTCCTATTTTAAATTATAATTATTAAATATGAAAGAACAATGAATTAATTAAGAATATTTTATTAAATTTTATTTTTAGTTTTAGTAAAATAAATAAGACAAAGAGTTACATAAACAATAATTCCAGTAAGTATTTCCACTATAGTTTTATATATTAAGGACATGTTAATAGTAGCAACTAAACTAACTATAGAATACATAATAATACCAAATATAATATATATTATTAGATTTTTAATAATGTTATGTAAATTTAAATTGTTTTTAATTTTTAATATTTGATATATTAAAACGAATAGTTCAGTAAGTACAGTACTAATAACTGCTCCCATAGCATTATATTTACTTATCAATATATAATTTAATATAATATTTAAAATTGTTCCATATATAACTGAGTTTGTATAAATTTTATCTTTCTCTTTAGGTATTAAATATAATAATTTAAGTGAATTAGAAAAAGATACAAATAATAATGATACAGCTAAACCAATTGTAAGATTAATAGAACTTTTATATGAACTTCCAAAAAATAATGGTACAAATTCTTTAGAAATACTAATTATTCCAAACGATATTGCAGTTGCTAAACATAATATATAATTAATAGAATTATTGAATAATTTTTTTGAATCATCATCTTTTTTTCTTGAAATAAGATTAGACATTTTAGGACTAATTACAGTTAAAACGGCAGATACTAAACCAAGCGTTATTGTAATTAGTTTTGATGCACACTCGTAATAACCCACTTCTGTTTTATTAACTAGTATTCCTATCATTACTTTGTCAGTTTGTTGATATATTGTTGTAGCGAGTGCTGGTATAAATAATAACAGACACGGTTTTAAATTATTTTTAACACTTGTTTTAGAAATATTATTAAATTTAATATATTTTATGGAAAAAATAAACAGTATTATATTAAATATTAGATCACTTGAACACTTTAATAATGAATATAATATCAATGAATTTTCATTTTTTACAAACACAAAAATCAATATTGTAATTAATGTTTTTATTATAAGTTGAGTAAAAATAACTGGTTTAAATTTTTCTTGACCAAAATAAAACCAATTTATATTAAATAAAGATGTTAATATATTCATAATCATTATAATTGATATAATTTTATTTTTACTTATTAATATAAATATTAAATATAATAATAAAGATATTATTGATGCGATAAATTGTAAAACATAAATATTAGTAAATACTTTTTTTAGAGTTTTGTCATTTTCTTTTACCTGTGCTATAGCACGATTACCATATATATTAATACCAAGCATTGCTAAATAAGAAAAATATATAGAAATTGAGTAATAAAAAGAATATATTCCAAGTGACTTTACACCTAATACTCTAGAAATATAGGGTGTAAGTATTAATGGAAAAATAAATAATATAATTTGATGTAGAATTTTATAGGTTATATTCTTTGTTAAAGTTTTATACATTTATCTCACCATACATAATTATAACATATGAAACACTATTATTGTAATTTCTTCCAATAATATAACTTATTTTAATATTATCATACTTTAACAAAAGTATATTCAGCATTAATAAGCAATTATAGGCTAAGTTTTTATATATATATTTTTATAATCTGAATAATCATAATTTGCCATTTTATCTCTACAATTTAGATGAACTTGATCCAAATAATCTTTATCTATAGACGCAATATAATCTTATAATTCAACTAATAAATCCTTTATATCTTTTATCTTTCAACAGCAATATCTAAAATTTTAATTCTTTTCTATCTAGGATTATTGTATCAAACAGGACTCAAAATGTCACTGTATTTATTTTGTAGATTTTAATAAAAAAAACTTAGACTCATCTAAGCATTTTACACATTACCACTAACTATATATTTAAAATTCTTTTTATATAAATCCCAGATATTAGCTTTTTCTATACTTTCTTTAACTGTTATATCGAAAGTACTAACTTTTTTCCCATCTTTATATAACTCTAATACTCCAACCTTATCTCCTACATATATAGGTGCTTTTATTTCATTAATTTTTAATTTATGATCATATTTTCCTTCATCATTTACATCTACTAAATCTACTACATCGTTTATAAGTTTTAAATCTACATAATCTTTTTTACCATTATTTACTTTTACTTTACCTAATTTTATATCACGTTTAAATATAGTTTTTAATTTATAATTATTATATCCATAGTCTAATAGTTCTACAGTATCTTTACTTCGTATCTCACTAGTTTCTTCTCCCATTACAACGCTTATTAATCTCATATCATTTCTTTTAGCAGTTGCTGTTAGACAATATCCAGCTTTATCAGTAAAACCAGTTTTTAATCCATCTAAGCCTTTATAATATCTTATAAGCTTATTTGTATTAACCATCCACACGCTTGATCCATCATTCTTTTTTAAATATTCTTCATATATACTAGAATAATCTAAAATCTTTTGATGTTTTAAAAGTTCTCTAGCTATAACAGCCATATCGTTTGGACAACTATAATGATTATCACTATGTAATCCATGAACATTTTCAAAATTAGTATTAACAAGTCCTAATTCTTTTACTTTTTTATTCATAAGTGATACAAACTTTTCTTCTGTACCCGCTATAAATTCTGCTAAAGCAACAGCTGAGTCATTAGCACTTGCAATACAAATACTTTTTATTAAATCATCAACAGTCATAACTTCTCCAACATTTAAATATACTTGGCTTCCACCCATTTTTGAAGCATTTTCACTTACTGTTACTTTATCAGTTAATTTTATCTTACCATTATCAATACTTTCCATTATTAATAAAAGTGTCATCATTTTTGTCATACTAGCTGGATACATATGTTCAAAAGAATTTTCTTCCATTAATATTTTACCAGTATTATATTCCATTAAAATACTTCCTTTTGCATTTGTTGCAAAAACATTTATACTAAGCATAAAAAAACTTAATACCAGTACTACTATTTTTTTCATATTTCACCTCTAATAAATTATATAAATTAAAAAAAATATTATGAATTTATAATATTTTATTTTTTGTTTTATTATTTACATCTTTTACAAATATTGCATAAAATATACTTGCTAAAGGTAAACCAATCAACATACCTACTATACCAAATAAACTACCACCAACTGTAACAGCAAGTAATGTCCATATAGGTGATAAACCAACAGATTTTCCAACTACCTTAGGATATATTAAATTACCTTCTATTTGTTGTATAACTACAAAGATTATAATAAATAATAATGCTTTTATAGGACTAACAGTCGCAATTAATATTGCACCAATAACCATTGCTATCAAAGCACCAAATATAGGTATTAAGGCAGTTATAGTTGTTAGTAAAGAAATTAATAAAGCATAAGGAAATCTAAATAAGCTTAATACTACAAAAAATATCAAACCTAATAATAATGCTTCTAAACATTGTCCACTTACAAACTTAGAAAAAGTAACATTACTTAATGATGCAATACTAAATATTTTCTCACATTTCTTTTTAGGTAAGTAAGCATTTAAAACTTTTCTTAAACCATTAATTAAATATTCTTTTTGACTTAACATATATATAGCAAAAACTAATGCAGTAAATATAGTAATTATACTACTAATAAAGTTAGTTATAATATTAATAGATCCATTAACTAAATAATTTAACATATTCATTAATAGTTTATTTAAATTTGTACTATCATTAAATACATCTATTATTTTAGTTTGTATTTCAGGATAATTAGATAATATTTTCAAAAGATATTCTTCTATATTATTAATCATAATTGGTATATTTTTTATTAATGCTTCAATATTATTTACAAGTTCTGGAACTAATTCTAATAATATAAAAACTATTACTAATATAAATAATACTAAAGTAATTGTTATTGATAATAACCTATTAGCTCTATCGTTTATTTTATTTTTTGTAAGTTTCTTTATAAATTTTTCTATTTTAACCATAAATATATTTAAAACAAAAGCTAAAACTATGCCTAATAGAAATGGTAGTAATGCTTTAAAAACTTTACCTAATATTAAAGAAACAAATTTAAAATTAGAAATAATTAAATATGAAACTATTAATATTATTCCTAATACTATTATTTTATTTATATCATTTTTCTTATTCATATAGTACACCCCATAAAAATTATAACACATAAAAAAAATAAGTTAAATATTTAAGCTATTTATTATTTATAACATAATTATATGCACTTTTTACCATATCATCTAATGTCTTTTCTGTTTTCCAATTTAATAACTCATATGCTTTAGATGGATCAGCATAACATTCTTCAATATCTCCTTCTCTTCTATCAACTATTTTATACGGTATTTCTATATTATTAACTTTTTCATATGATTTAACTATATCAAGTACACTATAACCTACTCCAGTACCTAAATTAACTGCAATAGAGCCTTTATTATTATTTATATATTCTAAAGCCTTTAAATGTCCTTTAGCTAAATCAACTACGTGAATATAATCTCTAACACCTGTACCATCTTTAGTATTATAATCATTTCCAAATACATTTAAATATGGAAGTTCTTTAGTAGCAACTTTACTTATATATGGCATCAAGTTATTTGGTATACCATTTGGATCTTCTCCAATTATGCCACTAACGTGTGCACCTACTGGATTAAAATATCTTAATTTAATAATACTCCATTCATTATCACTTTTATAAATATCATCTAATATATATTCTATAAATAATTTAGTAGATCCATATGGATTAGTTGTACTTAAACTAGCTGTTTCTTTTATAGGTAAAACTTTTTGACTACCATAAACAGTAGCACTAGAAGAAAACACTAATTTTTTTACATTATATTCGTTCATTACTTCACATAAAGTAAGTGTACTATCTAAATTATTTCTATAATATAATAATGGTTTTTTTACGCTTTCTCCAACTGCTTTTAATCCTGCAAAATGAATTACAGCATCAATTTTATTTTCTTTAAAAATATTACTTAATTTATCTTTATCTCTCAAATCTATTTGATAAAATTTAAAATCTTTTCCAGTTATTTGTTTTATTTTATCTACTACTTCAATCTTAGAATTAGATAAATTATCTACTATAATTATTTCATAATTACTATTTAGTAATTCTACTGCTGTATGACTCCCAATATAACCAGTACCACCTGTAACTAATATTTTCATAAAATCCTTCTTTCTATAAATTTCTTATTTCATTTCTTAATTTTATATTCTTATTTTCAGCACTTACTCTTAATGTCATAAACATTAATATAATAAGATTAAATGCAAAACTACCACCACTACTTAAGAATGGAAGTGGAACTCCAGTAAGTGGAATTATTGCAAGTACTCCTAATAAATTAACAAGTAAATGTGCTAGTATTAAAGAAAACGTACCATATGCAATTAAAGAGCCTACCAGTGTTTCAGAATTTCTAGCTATTTTTAAAATAAGATATAACATTATTAAGAATCCAATTAATATTATTGATGCTGCTACACTACCTAATTCTTCTACTACAATAGGAAATATAAAATCAGTATATGCCTCTGGTAAATATAAATATTTTTGTTTGCTATTACCAAGGCCAACCCCAAATAGTCCACCGTTATTTATTGCAATAAAACCATTACATACTTGATATCCAGTTTTCTCACTATACCTTGTACAAGGATTAGTATATGTTAATCTACTTAATTGTTCTTCATTTAAAATATTAGTATTTTTAAGTATTTCTTCTCCAAAAAAGAACATACAAGCTCCAATAACTGCAATACTACCAGCAACTATTTTTAATTTAGTATAATTTTTATCTTTTAAAGGTAAACTTAAAAATATTAAAAAGCACATTATTGCAAGTATCATAGCAGTTCCTAAATCAGGTTGAGCCGCTATTAAAAATATACATATAACTGCATAAATAAATGGAATTAAAAATCTATAACCATTAAACACTTTTCTTGGATTATTAAACGAAAATGCTATATAAAGTATAGTCATTGTTTTAACAAATTCACTAGGCTGTATTTGTATCGGTCCAATTTGTAACCAACTTGTTGCACCATTAATATGTTCTCCAAATGTAATAGTTAGTATTAATAAACCAATAGAAATATATGCTAATAACTTAGATGTTTTCTTTATAACTTTTATCAAATTATAAGGCATAAATAGTATAACAAATCCCACTATATATGCTCCTATTACAAAAACTAATTGACGTATAAAAAAGTATGATTCACTCTGACCATATTGTAAAACAGCAGTCATACTAGAAGCACTAAAAACCATAACAAGTCCTAAAACTGTATATACGATTAACAATAAAAATAAAAATTTATCCATATTTTTAAATTTACTTTTCATACCTTCACCATAACTTAATAATATCATAAAAAAAACATATAATAAATATGTTTTTAAACTGTTACAAAATATTTACATTATTTTATAGTGTAAGGATTTGTTTTTGTTCCATTTCCACTAGAAATTTGTATTCCTGATTTTAAATTTATTGTAGGTCTAAAAGTAGCTTCAGATTGAACAGAATATCCCAAAGATACATCAAAATTACCTTCATCCCCATATGTAAATACATAATCGTTCCAAGCAATATCAAGATAAACATTAGGAGAAATAGACCACCAAATTAATTTATTATTTTTCGCATAATTATTCAGCAAATAATGAGTGTAATTAGGTGCATCAGTAGTGCCTGCAAAAGACATTTCATCTGCTGTTAATGTTCCTACATATATTTCAGTATTATCATTATATTTATTTATTTTTGTTCCTGTACAGATTAGTGACGGCTTCTTATTTGTATAAATTCGTGTATTTGTTGCATAACAATAATCAGTATTCTCATTATAAAAACTACAAGAAGCGCCATTGTCATCAAAACATAAATTATTTGTTTTTAAATAATTGCTTACTGATTTACCAGTTCCTACTTTTGTTCCTAACATGGTTTGGAAATTTTTTAATGAATCAAAAAGTCCAACAAATCCATCTTCCTTTCCACCTGTATTATTTAAAAAGTCAAGAGATTTACAATCACTAGCTCCTTCATAACCATATACAATAGTATTTCCATCACTCCAGTTACCAGTGTATGAAGAACTATTACATTCTGCACTTCTATCTTCTAATATTAACTTTGTAGAACCATCACCTTCAATTCTTACAATTTTCCAACACATTCCTGCAAAATTTACATAATTATCTTTAACGTCGCCTCTATAATAATAACTTGTTCCATTATCGTCTGGAGTTATACTTAAGGTACTCTCTCTAGATTCTGTTTTTAATGAACTACTACTTATTGTTGAATATTTTATAGTAGTTGTTATATCAGAAACATTAGTTGATATTTTATATATAAAATTTTGATTTTGAGTATCTGATAAAGTTGGTTTATCATAACTCCGTACTGCATATTTTCCTACTAAATTACTAACCATTGATGTTGTATATTTACTAGTTGCAACTATTGGATTTACCAAAGTAAATTTGCCAGTATTTTCATCAACTGTATAATCATCTGCATATGAAATATAATAATTGGTTGCACTACTCCATGATGAAGTGAATGATGTTGGATCAGTTCCTTTTAAAACTTTTGAGGAAGATTCTTCAGCAGGTTTAGTTTTAGGTGTTTTTAAAAACTCTGTTCCATTTGTTTTATTTTTTGCATTAGTTAATATATTATAAGCAAGTGTTCCTTCTTCAAATGGCATATAATCTTTTACATCACCTATATCAGTTGTTAATGTACTTGATATATTTGTTATATTTATACTTATTGTTTGTGTATCACTTGTTACTGTTATCACATCTCCATTTACACTAGATGTAGAACCTTTATTGATTGTTATTTGTTTACTTCCTTTTATTGTTCCTTTAGAATCTTTTACATATAAAGTATGAACTCCTGGTTCTACTGCTGGTATAAAATATTTGTTATCTCTTATTTGACTTGTTTTTGGATTACTTTGCATTTCTACATAGTCTCCGCTTGTTGCATTTGTAACATTACCAGTTATATCAACTATATCTGCTAAGTTATATATTTGTACTTTTGCAGATATGGTTTTATTCATATCTTCACTTTGATCTATATTCATTTCTTTATAGACTACTTTTAATTCATAACTTTGTGTTTCATTTACATCTATATTATTTGTTACAAGCATTCCATTTTGTGTTGGAAATGATGTTTCAGTTTTACCATTACAAGTCTTTCCACTCACACTACTTGTACAAGTTAAAGTATATACCATATCACTTGTTCTACTTAGTGTATTTACTAATTCTTCTAAATATACTGCATAGTTGTTTACAGTTGCATTTCCTTCATTTTTAACTGTAAACGTTTTAGTATCTATTGTTGTACCAGGCTGTATTTTTTCTGCAGTTATATCCCCGTTTCCATCTCCGTATGTTAATTTTAAATCTGCTGTTGTAACACTTATAGATTTAGTATTTGTGTTACCTTGTATTCTAGTTAAAAAGTATGCATATGTTAATCCTACAAGTATTAGTAACACTATAAATATTCCTGTTACACTTATTATAATCTTTTGTTTTCTATTCATTGTATCTCACCTTCCTAAACACAAAAAATTATATTATATATATCCTCTTTAAAAGCGATCTAAAAGGTTGACAAATTTCTATGAGAGGAAAGTTATATAATTTTTTATAATAAATAGATTTTTTTATTTTGCTAACGTTGAGTAGTTTGCTACCCTAGTAAAAATATATCATTATTTAATTATTTTTTAAATATATTTTATTCTATAACGTAAGGATCTTCTTTAGTACCTAACCCTGTAACTGTAACATTATTTTTTATATTTATTACAGGTCTAACATTTAATTCGTTTTCTACATCACTTGCTTCTATACCCGTCTTACTATTAAATCCTACTACTTTAGCACAATTATTATCAAAACTATATGGTGTCATAGTCCACCAATTAGTACCATTATTTAAATAAGTTTCTGTTTTATTTGAAGTAGCATAATACAATTCTTCAGCACTTAATAATCCAATATTAAGTTCATATTTAGAAAAATCTAAATCATTACAAATTAATATTTTATCATTAGAAGTGTATTTGTATAATGTTTCATTTTTACCATACCCTAAATAAGTTTCTATAATACCTTTATTACCACAATAACTATTTTTTACAATACTATTATAATTAATAAGTTCTGTACTATAAAAATTATCTAACGTATTCTTTATAACACTATTATTAACATTTTTATGTGTTAATTCATAACTACTACTATTTACATCCCCATACGTATAACCAACATAAGCATTATCATTATTTAATGAATTAAATTTACTTAATCCAATAGTATCATCTAATATTAAACGTACAGTATCATTACCATTAATTCTAACTATTCTCCATAACTTATCAGCTATCAAAACATAATTATTATTAACGTTTCCCTTATAATAATAAGTTACTCCATAATTATCTTCTATTTTATATAAATTAGATTCAATATTACTATCAATATCTAATTCAGGATTAATTGGTAATTCTACTATATTTCTTGATTTTAATATAGTTTCAATAGTAGGTAAAATATTTGTTTTATTATAATTTATTTCATTAATATATTTATTTATAATTTTATATTGTAAAGATTCTTTATTATTTTCATATAATTCATTACTATATTCTATATCATATTTATTAACACTATTTATATTATTTATTTTTAAATAGTTATCTATATCATAATTTAATGTAGTATAATTACTATCTAATTTAAAATCAACTACTATATCTTTATCACTTAAATTACTTACTTTTAAATATATATCTTTTTCTTCTGATTCATTTAAAGAACCATATATATTGTTATTAGTAGTATTAACTACTGATACAGAAAAATTATCATTAGATGTAGCAATTAAGCCATAATTAATACTAACTTTACTTGTATTTTTTATTTTTTCTTTAATAACGTATTCTTTATTAGCTTCCAAATTTAAACTAGTAATACTTAAATCAGTAGTTATAGTAGGTACTGTAGACGTTACTACATCTTTTTCTTCAGTTTGGACAAATAAACTATAACTTAAATTTAATACATAACAACCTAATATCATAACAATTGCACTTAGAAAATATATTTTTTTAGTCTTGTTCATTTAAACTCCTACTCTCTATAATTTAGTATAAAATAAATTTTATATTTTTTCAAGAAAAAACTAGAATAAATCTAGTTAATATTGTTTTCCAAAATATATTTTAGTTTTAGCATCTTTACCACATACAATACAAGCACTATCTGGATCACTTATATTTTCAGGAATACAACGTGATTTTAAACCTAATTCTTCTTTTATTTTATCTTCACATTCAACATTACCACACCAATTAACTAGTGCAAAACCAGGTTTATTTAATGCAATGTCTCTTAATTCTTCATAAGTTTTAACATCATTATATAACATAGAATTACGTCTTTCCAATGCTCTATTATATAAATTATGTTGTATTTCAATAAGTAATTCATTTATTTTATTAATTGCATCACTTTTTTCTATACTTAATTTTTCTCTAGTATCACGTCTTACAAGTGTAACTAAATTATTTTCTAAATCTCTAGGTCCAATTTCAATTCTAATTGGATATCCTTTTACTTCACTATTTGCAAATTTAAATCCAGGAGATTTATCACTTCTATCAGTTACAAAAGATATATTGTTTGCTCTTAATCCATCTTCAAAATATTTAACAGCATTAAGTACTTCTTCAGATTCTTTAATTGGAATAATTGATACTTTTATAGGAGCAATATTTGGTGGTAAAACAAGACCATAATCATCACTGTGTGTCATAATTAATCCACCCACCATACGAGTAGAACATCCCCAACTAGTTTGATGAGGTATTTCTAGTTTATTTTCTTTATTTAAAAACTTAATATCAAATGCTTTTGCAAAACCTTGCCCAAAATAATGACTAGTTCCATTTTGAAGTGCTACCCCATTATACATCATTGCTTCTATTGTATAAGTTTCTTCTGCACCAGCAAATTTTTCTTTATCACTTTTTTTACCAACAATTACTGGCATTGCTAAATAATTTTTTTGAAAATCTTCATACACTTTTAACATACGAATAGTTTCTTCTCTCGCTTCTTTTTCTGTTGCATGCATAGTATGACCTTCTTGCCATAATATTTCACGACTACGTAAAAATGGTCTAGTTTCTTTTTCCCATCTAACTATAGTACACCATTGATTATATAAAACAGGCAAATCTCTGTAACTCTTAATAATCTTTTTATAGTGATCACAAAATAATACTTCACTAGTAGGTCTTACACACATTCTTTCATCTAACTTATTAACTCCACCTTCTGTTACCCAAGCAACTTCTGGAGCAAAACCTTCTACATGATCTTTTTCTATATTTAATAAAGATTCAGGAATAAACATTGGCATTTGTACATTAACATGTCCAGTTTCTTTAAACTTTTTATCTAGTACTTCAACCATTTTTTCCCATATTGCATAACCATACGGTCTTATAATCATACTACCTTTAACACTAGAATAATCAACTAAATCAGCTTCTCTTATAATATCATTATACCATTTAGCAAAATCTACATCTCTACTTGTAATATTTTTATTATCTTTCATACATAATCTCCTCAATACACCTAATTATATCATAAAAACATAAAAAAAATATACTTTTTATATAAGTATATTATTTTTTATAACTATTTTTAAAATTTTTCTTCAACACATTAATTTCTTCTTTATCTATTGGTAAACCATAATTAACTTTATCTTCAATCGAAATATTATCACAACTATTCTTTTTCATAATTTTATTATATTTATCTATCATATATATCTTAGAAAAAGTTTCTTTTATAGGACAATATTCATTACTATAACCTAATAATTTATATCCATTATATAAATCATTTAAAATATTATTACATTCTTCATCTTTATTAATAATAGATAGTTTAACTAACGGTTCTAACGCTTCTATATTAGCATTTCTTTCTACAAAATAAATATCTTGATTTAACTTATAAAATATAAGAGCAATTATTCTTCTAATTTCTTTTATAGGTCTAGGGAAAACATATTCTTTACTATTCACTATTTCAAATATTATTTTATAAAATTGTTTCATAACTTCAAAACCCTCAACTTTATTATTATAAAGCAAATATTGATAAGAGTGTTCTATCTCATGTAAAAGTGTAAACAAAGTTAAATACGTTCTTAAACTTTTCAAATCATTAACTTTATAACTTCCTGATAAATCATTTAAATTAACATCCAACCATTCATTAAATTTATTTAATGAAATAATGATTTTTTCATATTTAGGTATAAAAACTGGAGTTCTATTACCCCTTTCATTAATATTACTATTAATTAATATTTCTCCATTTTCTCTAGGAATAATTTTTTCTACTAAAGAAACTATATTTTTTATACTTAAACCATTATTTTTAATATCATCAAAATAATATTTTAACATATCATAATCTTTACTATTCTTTATAATATTTGACATAACAAACCACCTATTTAGTTATTTATTGTATAACAAATAACATTTATTATCAAGAAAAAAACACAATTTATATGTGTTTATTTTTCATAATTATAAGTCATTTTTATTTGATTTAATGCTTTTTTATTATTTTTTAAATAAAAATATGCTCCTGTACCAAGTCCAGCCATAATTCCCATAGTCATCATAGTTTTACCAAATGCTTTCATAATATCTCTCCTTTAACTTTATTATGTACACATTTTTATATATTATTCATAACTAAGTCTTTTAAATTAGTCTTTCTAATCTCACTATAATCATTATTTACTGAATAAATAAATGCTTCACTACTACCAATTATTATTAAACTTTTCTTAGCACGTGATACACCAGTATATATTAATTTATTATATAACATTTTATTATACGTTTTACTTATAGGCATAATAACATGATCAAACTCACTACCCTGCGCTTTATGTATAGTTATAGCATACGCATGCTTTATACTAGATAATTCTTCCTTTTTAAAAGAAACAATATTATTATCAAAATTAACTTTAATAAAATCACTCTTACTATTTATATCTATATCATATATAAAACCAATATCTCCATTATAAATACCCTTATCTACATCATTTACTAAGTTTAATACTTTATCATTTACTCTATATATTATAGGTCCAATAACAACTTCTTTTAAATGATTACTATGTGGATTAAATATATTTTGTAATATAATATTTAAATTATCTATACCAATCTCACCCTTATACATAGGTGCAAGTATTTGAATATTATTTTCATCTAAACCTTTATTAATAGACTTATTAGCAATATCAACTATTAAATCTTTAATACTTCTAGTATTACATTCTATAAAATTATAATCATCTTTTTTATCTAAATAATCAGTTACATTTTTATTTTTAATTTCACTAGCTAAAACAGGTATATAAGAATTCTTACTTTGTCTATATATATTATTTAATTTTATATGATTAAATTTATTAGAATTTATTAAATCATTTAATATTAATCCAGGAGATACACTTGGTAATTGATGTTCATCACCTACTAAAACTAACTTTATATTCTTTCTTATACCTTTTAATAAACTATCAAAAAGAACAGTATCTATCATACTAGTTTCATCTACTATAATAAGTTCTTCATTAGTTTTATTAAATTCATTTATCCCAAACGTATTATTATCTTTATTCCATTTTAAATATCTATGTATAGTAGAAGAACCATACCCAGTAGTCTCACTCATTCTTTTACTAGCCCTACCAGTAGGAGCAATCAAAGCAAGTTTCATATTTAAAGCATCATCACTATATTTATAAACACTTTTATATAAATTAATTATACCTTTTATTATAGTAGTCTTACCAGTACCAGGTCCACCAGTAATTATTACTATATTATCATGAAATATGCTCTTTATAGCATTTTTCTGTTCTGTATTATAAGTAATATCTAAACTACTTTCTAAATCTTTTATCTTTTTATCTAAATTTTTTTCTAAATGTATAGGAGATAATTTAATTTCTTTTAACCTATCAACTATATCTATTTCAGCATCATAATATTCTTTTAAATAATATTTATCATTATCTATAACAATTTTATATTCATTAGATAACATGCTAAAATATTCATCACTACTTATTTTAATATTAAATTCATCATTTAATGCACGTATTATTTCTTCTTTATAAGAATACGTATCTCCTGTATTAAAAGTTATTCTTTTCATAGTTTCTACAATACAAGCTAATATTCTTAAATTAGTAGTTTCTTTATAAATACTTAAATATATTCTATCTAAAGTTTTAAAATCTATATCATTTATTAAACTATATATATTATTTTCTACTATATTAAGTATTCCATTACCATATATATTAATAAGTTTTAAACTATCTTTAATACTAAAACCATATTCTTTTAATTTAATAATAGTCTCATTAGACTCATAATATTTTAATATTGAATTATAAATACTTTTCTTTTTAGTTTCTGATAATTTTGGTATTAAATCTAAATTATTTATATTATCCTTTATTTTTTCAATAGCATTATCTCCTAGTATCTCAACAATTTTAATTGCAGTTTTTTCACCACATCCTTTAATTAAAGAACTAGTTAAAAATTCTATAATTGCATCTTTTCCAGAAGGTAAAACTTTTTCATAACTAGCAACACTATATTGATATCCATATCTGTCGTGATATACTAAAGAACCATATAATATATAAGTATCATCATTATTTAATGTATCAAAATAACCAGTAAAAGTTATAGTTTTTTTTATAAAGTTTTCCATCTCTGGATCATCAGTTACACTTATTTTAAATAAACCAACATTATATCCAGTATCACTTTTAAATATAGATTGTTTAAATTTACCTTTTATATAGTTCATATGATCACCTAATTATATATTATAAATAATTTTTCTTTCTAAATCAATATAACATACATTTGTTCTTATGACAATATCATTTTAAAAAAAAATATAGATTAATCATCTATATCTAATTTATCTATATCATCAACTAAATCTAATTGTGTTTCTAAAATATCTCTTAATCTTTTCTTAAATGTAATTATATTTCTTCTTAATTTTTCAGCATCTCTTCTAGCATTACTAGCTTCTAACAAAGCATTATTTACTATTCTATCAGCATTTCTTTTTGCATCTTCTATTAAATTCTTAGATTCACTTCTTGCAGAATTTCTTATTTGTTGTCCTGCATCTTCTGCAACTAACAATGCTCTATTAAATGTACTTTCTAGATTCTTATAATGTTCTAATTCTGCTTTTAATTTATCTATTTCTAAATCTTTAGCTTTCATATTATTAATCATAGTTTCAACTTGTTTAATAACATCATCTAAAAATTTATTAACTTCTTCTTTTTTATACCCAGTAAAAGAAGTACTAAATTTTTCCATATAATCACATCCTAATTATTTTAGAAATCTATTTCATTATCATAATTTGTTTCGTTTTTTTCTTTTTTTTCGTTCTCACTCATTTTACCTTGAATATTTACATTATTAGGTGTACACAAATAAATACCATTACCTAGTTTTTGTAAAGAACCACCAATTGCATAAATACAACCAGTTAAAAAATCTATTAACCTCTTTGCTTGATCTGATGTAACTCTTTTCAAATTAACTACAACAGTATTTCTATTTTTTAAATAATCCGCTATTTGTTGACTTTCAGAATAAGCTCTTGGTTCTACAAGTATCATCTTACTACCATTTTTGCTTTCTTCTTCTTTTAATTGTTTATTACTCATTGTATAAAAACTATTTTCTACATTTTCATTATTATTATCATCACCAGTAAATAGTGCTTTTTTTATGCCTTCAAACGCCATAATTATATCCTCCTATGATTTACTATTTAAGTATATCACAAGTTATTATCGATAGCAAATAAAATTTTAAAAAAGAAATACACTAATTATTCATATTCATTATTTAATTTAGGTATTTCAATTCGAGGTGTTAAAAATAATTTTATTATATTTATTATTATATTAGTAACTATCCATACTATAAAAACCATACTAGATAATTCAAATATACTTAATAATAAATCCTGTTCATATATTTTTGTAATAGTACTTAAATCAACAGTAATATCTTTCATAGCAATAACATTTGTTATAAATAAGAATTCTATAAAAATAGCAACCCATATATTTATATTTTTTTGTACACCTTCATATTTTTTAATAGAATATATTTGAAAAAATATAGTAATTAATATCATAGTAAAATACTCTATTAAAGAAGGAAAATAAGCTAGTTTAACTAAATTAGTTATATAAGTATCAACTATATTAAGTAACGGTTTATAATATTCAAAAGTACCATATAAAAGTATTAATATAATTGTTATAGCATATAACCTCTTAGTACTTTTACTATTATTACCATATATTAAATCTATTAATATTATTAAAACTAATAATAATATCATAAATATAAAAGAATTATCTTTTATAAAACTATATATTAAATTAATTTTATTTAATATAGTAGTATCAACCATAATATCACCCCATTTTATTCTTTATTTATTAATACACCAACATAAACCGTTTGTGTTTCATTATTATTTTTTGTGCACGTAATTAACGTTACATTAGATTTATCTTTATATCTTTTTATTTCTACTTCTCCAGTTTTTGGTACTTCATAGATATTCCCTATTTGATAAGTATATTTAATATTATTATATTCTATAATAACTACATCCCCAACAGATAAATTATGTAATTTATTAAAATATGAAACACTAGAATTACCAGAATGTGCTGCAAATATAACATTACCATTTTCTGTATCAGGATAATCTGATGCACTTAATATACTTATATTTTTATTTATAGTATTATATGGACTATCTTTTTTAGTAAAACCTTTTTTTAAATTTATTTTAGGTATAGATAGATACCCAATATAAACACTCTCATTATTTTCATTAAAACTATAACTAGTATCTGGTTTATCCCCTGAATTATTCTCATTTAATGATATATCATCATTACTAATTGGTTCATTATAATATAATTCATTCATATAGTCATATACCATAATTTTCTTCTCTTTAAAATACTCAGAACCAAAAATTACTATTCCAACTATAAGAATTATAAAACTAAATATTATTTTTAGATTTCTTGACATTTAATATTACCAAATATAAACCAGTACTTATTACTATAGCTCCTACAATATATTTTAAAGTTGCATTTAAACTAGTTATAGGACAATCAATAACATTACTTAACCACTCTACAGTAGTTGTAGTATTAACTTCATTAGTTATTTCTATATCTTCATCATCTACATAATATGTATTATTTTCTTCATCATATTTTATATCATTATTATTATCATCAATAATAGTATCTTGATAATTCTTTTTAGATAAACTTATACTATTTGCAAACACATAATCATCTTCATATTTTACTAATAAAGAGCCATTATTAGTTACTTTAAAATATAATTTATCTATTTTATTTTTAGTATCAATAATATAATAAATTCCTTCTGTTAATTCAATTTCATAATTAGTATTATTACTTCTATAACTATTAACTAAAACTCCAGAATTAGAATAAATTTTTATAATATTAGCACTATCATCTAAATCATTATATATGTTAATTTTTCTTTTTTTATCTTCTTCATTATTATTTATATTACTATTTTCTTTAACATCAACATATTGAATACTATTTGTATCTTTTACTTCAAATTTTGTCTTAGTTGGTAAATTATAATTATTAGTATTAGTTTTATTTACTAAAGTATAAACTCCTTTACCTAATACATTTTTTAATTCTACATAATTATTTCTAGTAGTAAAAGTTTGTACTAAATTATCACTATAACAAGTACTATTAGTACAGTCACCACTATATATATTGTATGTTAAACCACTTATAAAATTTTCATTATCATTTAGAATACTAATTCTAACATTAGTACTACCAATTCCTTTTATATTAGCAGGGATACTTGCTTCCACGTTATTATAATTATTAGTATAGACTCTACCATATATTACACTATCATTACCATAATTTGAATAACTATAAGTAGTATTATTATAAGCACTTCCGCTACTATAAATTTCAAAATCTTTTTCATTTATAGTAGTTAAACTTGAAACAGGTATTCTAACTTGGAATGATCCTTCTCCGTTACTACTTACTGTATTATTAATTATTGAACTACTTGTTGGAGCATTGTATAGACTAACACTTGGAGTATTTCTTAAATTATTTGTTCTAACATTAATTACATTTGAATAATAATAGTTTCCATTTTTCGTAAATGTTACATCTTTATTTATGAAATCAATAGTACTATTATTTTTTCCATATATTTTAGCATCATTAAATAACTTATTTATAAAATAACAAAAAGTATCTGTAGTATTAGAAGAAATAGTTTCTTTTAAAGTACTACTTATATTATTAGTTCCCTTTAAATAATCTTGATACATAAGTATAGCAGCTTGTGCTATATAATAATTTTTGTAACTACTATTTGTTACATTACTATTATTGATTATATAAGTAAATCCTGGATCTGTTACTACTGCATTAGTTAATGTAGTGCTTGTATTAAAATATGTACCATAATTTAATACATAAACATTATAACCACTAGCTTGATTATAATAAATAGGTAACCCACTTATATACTCATAACTATTACCTGTATTATAAACAGATATACTATTTGGATAACTTGCCGCATTTACTGAAGTTGCAAAACATATTATAGATAATATGCTTAATAAAATTTTAGAAAATCTTTTCATATCACACCTCTTTTTTCTATTTGGCACCTATTATACACGTTTTTTATAAAAATGCAAGTTTTTCCATATACTCAAGAATTTAAATAAATTTTAGAATTAAATAATAATATTAAAAGAAAACTTCATCGTTTTATGAAACTATTCTACATTTTCAACTTGAATCATTTATTATTCACCATCCAAAAGCAAAAAACATTTTCACTACTTTTGTGTTCTTAACTTTATAACGACTTGTATCGCAATTTATTTTAAAATGTTTTAATATATTTTCCAATCAATTAACTCAATATTTTTTTAAGTATTTTTTAAAATAGGGCTCTATCCGAAAATAGACCCCTTACAAAAATGATTTAACATTTTTTTCTTACATAGATAATATATTATAAATATATTTCTATATCAAAAATTGTTCAGAACCCTACTGATAAATTTAACAAATCAGATACGATATTTAACATAAAATTTCTCCATTTCTTCATCGCACAATATCTATTTTTATAGTTAAAAAAAGATTAAGACATAAATTTTTACATTTTTTCTTAATCTTTTTACTTTTGTTAAATATCATTAACAGAAAATGTATCGAATATTACTAATAAATAGTGATATTTTTAATATTTCATTAAATTACTTTTGACTATTTAACTTTATAGCAGCTTGAGCAGCAGCAAGTCTAGCAATTGGAACTCTAAATGGAGAACAAGATACATAATCAAGTCCTATATTATGACAGAATTCAACACTTGCTGGATCTCCACCATGTTCACCACATATACCAACATGTAAGTTTTCATTAACTGGTTTACCTAACTTAATAGCCATTTCCATTAATTTACCTACACCTTTTTGATCTAATTTAGCAAATGGATCATTTTCAAAGATTTTAGTATCATAGTAAGCTCCTAAGAATTTACCAGCATCATCTCTTGAAAAACCATAAGTCATTTGAGTTAAATCATTTGTACCAAAGCAGAAGAAATCAGCGTCTTTAGCAATTTCATCAGCAGTAAGTGCAGCACGTGGTATTTCGATCATAGTACCAACTTTATAATCTAATTTAACATTAGCATCTTTAATTTCTTTATCAGCAGTTTCAACTACTATATCTTTAACATATTTTAATTCTTTTTCTTCACAAACAAGTGGAATCATTATTTCTGGAACAACTTTCCAATCAGAATGTTTCTTTTGAACATTAATTGCAGCACGAATAACTGCTTTTGTTTGCATTTTTGCAATTTCTGGATAAGTTACTGCTAATCTACATCCACGATGTCCCATCATTGGATTTACTTCGTGTAATGAAGATATTAAATTTTTAATATATTCAACACTCTTGCCTTGAGTTTTTGCAAGTTTTTCTATATCTTCTTCAGTTGTTGGAACAAATTCATGTAGAGGTGGATCTAAGTATCTAATAGTTACTGGACATCCTTCTAATGCTTCGTATAATTCTTCAAAATCACCTTGTTGATATGGAAGAATTTTATCTAATGCGGCTTCTCTTTCCTCAACAGTATCAGCACAAATCATTTCTCTACATGCAGCAATTCTATCACTTTCAAAGAACATGTGTTCTGTACGACAAAGCCCAATTCCTTCAGCACCTAATTCACGAGCTTTTTTAGCATCTTTTGGAGTATCAGCATTTGTTTTAACTTTTAATGTTCTGAATTCATCAGCCCAAGCCATAACTCTACCAAATTCTCCTGCAATTTTTGCATCAACAGTTTTAATTAAACCATCATAGATATTTCCAGTTGTACCATCTAATGAAATACAGTCACCTTCATGATAAGTTTTACCAGCTAAAGTAAACTTTTTATTTTCTTCATCCATAACTATTTCGCCACAACCAGATACACAACAAGTACCCATACCACGAGCAACAACTGCAGCATGACTTGTCATTCCTCCACGAACAGTTAGAATACCTTGACTCGCTTTCATACCTGTAATATCCTCTGGAGATGTTTCTAAACGAACTAGAACAACTTTTTCTCCTCTTTCATGCCATACCTCAGCATCTTCAGCAGTAAATACAATCTTACCACAAGCAGCACCTGGGGATGCACCTAAACCTTTACCAATAGGAGTAGCTTTCTTTAATTCTGTTGCATCAAATTGTGGATGTAATAATGTATCTAAATTTCTTGGATCTATCATTGAAACAGCTTCTTCAGGAGTACGCATTCCTTCATCAACTAAATCACAAGCAATTTTTAAAGCAGCTTGAGCAGTTCTTTTACCGTTTCTTGTTTGTAACATATAAAGTTTTCCATGTTCAACAGTAAATTCCATATCTTGCATATCTCTATAATGACTTTCTAAAGTCTTGCAAACTTCTTTAAATTCTTTAAATGCTTCTGGAAATTTTTGTTCCATTTCAGCTATATGCATTGGAGTTCTAACTCCCGCAACAACATCTTCACCTTGCGCATTAGTTAAGAATTCACCAAATAAACCTTTTTCTCCAGTTGCAGGATCTCTTGTAAATGCAACACCTGTTCCACAATCATCACCCATGTTACCGAATGCCATTGATTGTACATTTACTGCAGTTCCCCATGAATAAGGAATATCATTATCTCTTCTATAAACATTTGCACGAGGATTATCCCAAGATCTAAATACAGCTTTTACAGCACCCATTAATTGTTCTTTTGGATCAGTTGGGAACTCACTACCGATTTTAGATTTGTATTCTTCTTTAAATAAACGAGCTAATTCTTTTAAGTCATCAGCATCAAGTTCAATATCTTGAGTAACTCCTTTTTTCTCTTTCATTTCATCAATAAGTTGTTCAAAGTATTTTTTACCAACTTCCATAACAACATCTGAATACATTTGAATAAATCTTCTATAACAATCCCATGCCCATCTTGGATTATTAGATTTTGTAGCAATAGCTTCTACAACTTCTTCATTTAAACCTAAATTAAGAATTGTATCCATCATACCAGGCATACTAGCTCTAGCACCACTACGAACAGATACTAATAATGGATTTTCTTTATCTCCAAATTTCTTTCCAGTTGTTTCTTCTAATTTTGTAATGTATTCATTGATTTGTCCTTGAATTTCATCACTAATTTCTCTACCGTCATCATAGTACTTAGTACAAGCTTCAGTAGTAATAGTAAAACCTTGAGGTACAGGTAAACCAATACTAGTCATTTCTGCTAAATTAGCACCCTTTCCACCTAAAAGGTTTCTCATATCTTTATTTCCTTCTTTAAAGGAATATACATATTTTGTCATATCTCTACCCTCCATATTTATCTGACTTATTTAGTATAACAAAACATCAAAAAAAATACAACGATTTAACCCTTTAAATTTTATTTTATATAAATCATAGTTCAATAAACTATATATAAAATAAAAATACTGTATTTAAATACAGTTTTTAATTTTAAGAACAATTATTGATTAACTCATAAGGCTCATCTTTAGTACCTTCACTATTTGTAAAATTATAACAATTTTTCAATTTAATAATTGGCACTATATATAACTTAACATCTTTACAAACGCTATATTCAAACCTTCTATCTACATTATGTGGATTCACAAATAATAAATCATCATTACCTTCTTCAGCAGATGCAATGTATTGAAATAATGCGTAAGTTCCCACTGATAAAATATATTCATCATCATTTTTTGTATATTTACTAAGTAAATCTATTATATAATTTCCATCATTACTATTAGCATTTTTAAGTGTTTCTACATCAATTAGTCCAATATTCGTTTCATAAGTTTGATATCTAGTATAAGATGATTTATCTGGCATATATGTTTCAAATACTTTTTGTCTAAATTTTTCAGGATAATTTGAATACTCATTTATATATGTATGCCAATTATTATTATAATCAAAATAGGTATCACCAGCTTTGAAAACATCTATACCAGTAACATATTTTATATTTAATTTACTATCATTTATACTCATATTTGTACATTCTCCTAAAACACTCCAATCATTACTTGTACAACTTTTACTTACAAGTTCTTTGGGAGTTAATTTTATTACACTTTCTTTATCATTTGCTATTAAAAAGACATTTCCATTAGTAATTTCTACTATACGCCATAATCTTTCATTTAATTTCACAAAATTTTTAGGATTTTCTCCTTTTGCTACATAGTCTTCCTTATTTGTTATAGCATTATTAGAAGAAACGCCATTATCTCTAGGACATATATATATTACTTTGCTACCATCTAGTTCTTTTAAATCCCATTTTTTAAACACTTCTATTCCTATAACATTATTTTCACAATCAAATTTTCCAGCTGTTGCTAATACTGCATTAGATAACATAAAGTAATTTTCTTTATAATCTACTTTCATATCATCTTTTATTAACCCTTCATTTTTTAATGTTTCCAAAGTTACTAAAGCAGCTTTCGCATTTTTATTTAAATTAGTTGTGATTTCTTTATGATTTGAAACATAAACTTGTAATGCATTTTCTAACTTTTTTTCATTTGCTTTCAATATATTAATTTCTCTTGTTTTATTAGTTTTTAAAACTACAACGGTTACGGAAACACCTATAATTACAATTAAACTAATACATATAATAATTTCAATTAATGTAAAACCTCTTTTATTCTTCATAGTATCCCTACTTACTTATTTTATTATTTTTTTCTTCAAAATTTATTTCTTTATTTTCTATCTTTTCCTTAACATCAGTAAGTTCTTCTTTATCCATTTCATCTATTACTTCATCTTCTTTATGTTCTTTTGCTTTTTTTAAAAACAATTCTTTTTCTTCTTCACTTAATATACCATCTTTAAAATTTATCATACCTATTCTCCTTCTAAAATAATTATACTATATTTATTATTTATTTTCTAGGTATAGTATGTAAATATACTCTTTTTAATTCTTCATTGGACACATGAGTATATATACTAGTAGTAGATAAAGATACATGACTTAAAAGTTCTTGAACACTTTTTTATTAAAAAATACATATTTCGTAATAGTACGCAAGTATAAAATGATAAAAAAATAAGGTTTTACCTAGGACAGCATTTTACTTATTTTATTCACTTATGATATATGGATCAGTTTTAGTTCCATTCCCACTTAGAACTTTTATATTATCATTAATAACATAGGCAACTCTAACGTATGTATACTGAAGAGCACTATGAACACCATCTTCTCCTGGACTTTCTGCTATATCCACATCGAAAGTTAATTCATCTTCAATACTACCATAATCAAATAAATTTAAATAATCAACTTCATATTTTATATGTTTGGGATTATATATACCAGATCTTAAATATTCTTGATATGTAAGTAGTCCAAAATCAGATGATACTTTAGTTTCGCTATTGCATTTAAAATTTGTTAAATTATTTTTATTAATATTAGTGTCATAACTATCGCCACACCATTTATAATTTTTATTTATATATTTTGTTAACATATTTTGTATATTATCTTCATAATGAGTTTTAAGTGGTTTATAAACATATTCATATACAGGACTACTTAATGTTACAGTTTCTTGACAATATTCCCTACTACTAGTAGTTTCACATACTAAAACTTGTTCTGTACTGTCACTCCAACTTTCTATCTCCTTTGTATCATTGTTTGCTTTACAAGAACATCTCGTTGATTTATTAGGATAAAGATGAGTTATTGAATATTTAGAAGTATCAATTCTACCATAATTTGAATTTCCACTGTAACTAGTAAAAAAATATACAGAAGCACCATTAGTAAGAACATTATTATTAGATAAAAGAATTTTTTCATCTTCAATAATCTTAATACCATCATTCTCAGTAGTTCTAACTATTCTAAATAACTTATCTAATCCTTCAAATTTAATATAGTTATTATCAACTTTTCCCTTAAAATAATAAATATCTTCTAAATTTTCATCATCACTAATATTTTTTCCATGTGATAAACACAAACTATTAGTTTCTAAACTATTTTCACAGTTAGTATTATATCCTTGTTTTAACATCTTATTAATTAAAAGTGATTCATCACTACTACCACTTTTATTAGAATTATAAGGACATAAATAAACTACATTATCTTTTTTTGTTTCCCAATTAACTGTATACTCAAGCACATTAGCTCCACATTCTTTATCTGTAGAACCTTTTATAGAATTAGTAATCCAAACTAAATAAGATTTATCATCTTCTAATTTATATTCTTTTTCTAAAGTTTTATATAATTTTTCATCTACATAACCTTTATTTACTAATTCACTTACATTAATTCTAGCACCTTTACCACCATTATTTATTCCATACTCATATGTATTTCCTTGATCATCTTTTTCAGTAGCAATATAAACATTTGCTGCTTCTAATATTTTCTTAGTTATATTACTATAATCTTTATTTTTAGTAAAAATTACTATACTTATGGTAGATATAATAGCAATTAAACTAATACATATAATAATTTCAATTAATGTAAAACCTCTTTTATTCTTCATAGTATCCCTACTTACTTATTTTATTATTTTTTTCTTCAAAATTTATTTCTTTATTTTCTATCTTTTCCTTAACATCAGTAAGTTCTTCTTTATCCATTTCATCTATTACTTCATCTTCTTTATGTTCTTTTGCTTTTTTTAAAAACAATTCTTTTTCTTCTTCACTTAATATACCATCTTTAAAATTTATCATACCTATTCTCCTTCTAAAATAATTATACTATATTTATTATTTATTTTCTAGGTATAGTATGTAAATATACTCTTTTTAATTCTTCATTGGACACATGAGTATATATACTAGTAGTAGATAAAGATACATGACCTAAAAGTTCTTGAACACTTTTTAAATCACATCCCTCATTTAATAACATAGTAGCAAAAGAATGTCTAAACGTATGTGGTGTAACTAATAAATCACTACTAGACTTTAATAATACCTTATCAATAATATCTCTAACTCCTCTTGTAGTTAATTTATTACCTAAATGATTCACTAATAAATATTCACACTTTTTATTTTTTAAAATAGAATCTCTTACTCTTAAATAATTATTCAAACTATCTATAGCATAACTTCCTAAATATACTATACGTTCTTTATTACCTTTACCAAGTACTTTAATTTCTCGATTTGTAATATCAATATTACATAATTTTATATTAACAAGTTCATTAACTCTACACCCAGTACAAAGTAATAATTCAAATATACACCTATTCCTCATACCTAAATTACTATTAGTATCTATACTATCTAATATCTTAACATATTCATCATATTTAAAATAATTTGGTAACTTTTTTTCTTTACTCATACTATTAACTAATTTAAATGGATTATTTTTAACAGATTTATTTTTTATTAAATAATCATAATACATTCTTAAACTACTTAAACTTCTATTTATACTAGATGGTTTATGTGTTTGTTTCAAATAAGATATATAACTTAAAACATCTTTATATTGAATACTATTATAACTCTTATTAACATTTTTTAAATATTCTTCAAACTTATTAATATCTATCTCATAATTTAATACAGTATTATCACTATATTTTTTAATACTAGTTAAATAATTTAAAAATTCTTCTAACATATAATCACTTACCTTAAAATAATTATAATTTAAAAGATAAATTTATGCAAATTAAAAGAAAACTATTTAGAGTCTTCTTTAGGTCTTTTTATTAACATTTTACCACTTTGATATAGGGTTCTTTTTAATTCGTTCTCTGTTATAGGTTTAATATAATCATGTCCATCAACTACCCCATCACTTGTATCAAATTTATAATCCTTTAATATTTCTTTACAAGATCTTATTACATCTTCTTCAGTTAAGAATTCTTCTTCATCAAATAATACTTCTACCGTCTCTTTTCTTTTAAATACATTTTTATCATCAATATCTAAGAAAGAAAGTGGTCTATTTTCATTTATAATGCCATTTATATACATTGTCTTAATAACAAATTCTCTTATAGCAGAATATTTTGTTTTTACTTCATTATTCTTAAGTTTTGAATAAAACTCAGCATTTATAAAACTAGTTACTAAACTACTTAAATATTCTCTCTCATCATAACCAGAAATATCATATATATTATCAATTTTAGATACAGCATAAGTATATAATCCATTTACTTTAGGCAAAAAACCATCTTTATTTTTATATTTTTTAGCATACATTTTACTTAATATTAACAATTTTTTAGGATTATCTTTATACTCTCTAAACATTTTATTAACGTAATCAATACTAATCTTATTTTTAGAATCACTAAATAATAATATATCTCCATCATATATAATCTTTTTTTTAGATTTATTATAAACGTACACTTTATATATATTATCACTTATACCATTATTAAGTTTTATATCAGCAATTAATTCTCTCTCACTATCAAATTTAGTTGTATAATTATCAATACTTTGTAAACTATCTAAATCTCCAATTAATTTAATTTCTTTATTTTTTATATAACATAAACTATATTTATTCATATATACCCCCTATTGATACTGAAATTATATCAAAAAAGTACAATTTTGTCAAAAAAGACAATAAAAAAAGTCCTTCGGGACTTAATTCGTTTAATTGGTGGAGAATAAGGGACTCGAACCCTTGACCCCCACGGTGCAAGCGTGATGCTCTAGCCAACTGAGCTAATTCCCCATAAACGATAAATTAATTTTACAATATAATATTACCGTTGTCAATACATTTTTTCAAAAAGTAGTAATTTTTAATACTTGATTAAAATATATACGATTATTATTAAAATTAAAATATTTATTCTGTACATTAATAGAATTAACATAACCTACTAATTTTAATATATTTTCTCTTTTAAATATAAATAAATTTATTTTTATATTATTAGTATATGCTTCTAATATCTTTTCATTTAAAATATTTACTTGATCTTCTGATAAAATTGGTTTATTTATTTTAAGCTTACTACTAGCTAATTCTTTTACTACACTATTACTATTAAAACATGAATTAAAAGGTATCCATTTAACCCCGCATCTATCTTGCATTATGTCCACCTATCTTATTATTTCTATCTCTTATTGTAGAATTATCAAGTAAACTAGTTGCTTTTAAAAGTGAATTACTACCATATTTTTCATTAATATTATCAATAGTATCATTAATATTTTTTGTCTTTATTTTATCTTCTATTTTTTCAAATAAATTTAATTGCATAGCATCATCATTATCTAATTTTGATAAACTTATACTAACTTTTCTTATAGGAGTATTTTCTTCATAATATTTATCAAATATATTTATTAAAACTTTATATAATTCTTTAGAATCATTAGTTTGATTATCTAGCCTTTTAGATACATAAAACCCATTTCCAACCACTTTAGAATATGTTATACCAAATGATACTCTTCCTGTAGTATATTTTTCTTTTCTTAATCTTTTAGTTAATTGCATTAATATTTCTTCTATTATCAAATTAATTTCATTATTATAATAATCTTTATATAATACTTGACTATTAGATATACTTTTTTCTTTTGATTCTTTATTAAAATCACTTATTTTACTTAAATCTATACCATTAGAATGATACCAAAGTTCTTCACCTATCACACCAAACTTTTCTTTTAATTTTAATTTATTATATTTTGCAATATCTCCGACTTTATATAGTCCTAAACTATTTAATTTCTTTTCCATTCTAGAACCTATTCCCCACATATTAGAAAGTGGTGTTATATTCCATAATTTTGTTTCTACATCAGAATAATTCCATTCTGCAATAAAATCACTATTATGTTTTGCTTCAACGTCCATTGCTATTTTAGCAAGTAACATATTAGGTCCTATTCCAGCAGTAGCACATAATCCAGTTGCTCTATATACACTATTTAAAATATCTTTTGCTATTTCTCTCATACTTTTTTTATATAACTTCATATAATTAGTTAAATCTAAAAAACATTCATCAATAGAATAAACGTGTAAATCTTCACTAGCAACATAATCTAAATATATATCTATAACTTCTTTGCTTTTTTCAACGTATAAACTCATTCTAGGTCTTACTGTCATATACTTTATATTTTTAGGTATTTCATATATTCTCGATCTAGATTTGACACCCATTTTTTTCATGTAAGGAGTAACCGCAAGAGTTATAGCACCATTTCTATTTGGTTCTGCAACCACCAGCGGAGTTTTAAATGGATCTAAATTTCTTTCTACACACTCACATGATGCAAAAAAACTTTTTAAATCTATACAAACAATATTTCTATTAACTTTTAGTTCATCCATAACTAATCACCAATTTAATTATAAGTACATTTGTTTGTACTGTCAACTGACATTATTTACCAATTAAAACATACTTAGCATTGTTAAAACACTTAAAAAATTATTCAAAAAATGTATACCAATAGTATTAAATATATTATCAGTTTTACTATATATGTAAGAAAAAAATAATCCCATTGTAACATACGAAATAGATTGAACAACTCCAACTAAAACACTAATACCTTCATCTAACGGAAACACATGTAAAAGTCCAAATAAAGAACCACTAACTATAATATATATAAATCTATTCTTAATAACTTTTCTTATACCCATTCTAAACAAACTCTCTTCATAAAATGGAGCTAAAACTGAAGTTGAAATTATCATCAATAAAGGATACGTTTTAACATATTCTTTAATCAATTCTTGATTAACACTAGTAATACTATTAGTATCTAACTTAAGTAACATACAAACTAATACACTTATTAATCCTACTACATATTTTACTATCATAAATATTATAAACATCTTTATTACATAAGATATACTCTTATTTGGATTAGTAAAAAAACATTTAAAATCTTTCTTTATATCTTTAAAATATACAAACAATAACAATATAAATAATATAAAAGAAAGAATAAATTGAGAAATAACTACTCCCTTATTACTAGATAAAATATCTACATTAAATAATTCTAATATAATTTTTAATAACGTTCCTATATAGAAAAAAGAAAAGAAACATAAAATTAATTTTAAAACATTATATATTTTCTCTCTCATATTACCATCCTAAATAATTAATTATAATAGAACTACCTATTAAGTAACTAGAATATAATACAATACTAAACCATATACTATTTTGTTTTTTATAAAAATAAGCAAGTGTAATAAACAACATAAATGTACTAAGTGAATTTATTATTACATAACCTAAAGTACCGCTTAAACTAATAGCATATATAACACTTGCTAATATTCCACTTAATATAATAAACGTATCATTTCTTCTAGTTATTTTATCTATTCCTAAAAATATAATAGAACAATATAAATATGGTTTCACTATATAATCTAATACTATCTTAACTATTAAATAAAAATCAATTCTTTTATCAAATATATTATAAAAACTTCTATCTATAATATCAATCTTAAATATTTTACCTAAATAATCTACAACATAACTAAATAAATACATTATACCAATAACCAATACTAACGCTACTAAAAACATAAGTAAATTCTTAAAAAAATTATCATTTCTTCTATTATGTCTAAAATCTTTTTTATATATTAAATATACTATAAAACACATAAATATTTTAACTAATACATCTATTATAACTCTTGTATTATAACTATATTTATATATATTAACCCCTACACTACCTAATACTTTATAAAAATACGTTTCAAAAAATATTAACATTAAACAAGATAATATTATACCAAATACTCCACTAAGTTTTTTATTCATTTTAATCACCTTCGTACTTTAATAATATAATTTTTATTAATATTTTTCAATATATTTTTATTATTTATTTTTATTTATTATATATATTTTATTATTTTTATAAAATGAATAAAAAACATCATTTAAAAGTATATTTTTACTATGTAATTTATTAATTAACCATTCTTTATCTTTTTTTAAATATTTTAATGTATCCTCTTGTATAACTGTATCTATTATAAGAGCTAATGGAAAATCACTTTTAGTTTTTAAAATATTATATTTAAATACGCTAAGTTTACCATTAGGTTCTAATATTGCATACTCTACATCACTTAAAGATTTTATACCATTTTGTCTTAATTCTAATAATATATCATCTAATGAATATCTATTTTTTATTAATTCTTTAAATTTTATTTTACCATTTACAATTAATAAACTAGGTTTACCAGACATTAATTCATTAAATTTTCTAGATTTAAGAGATAACTTAGCAAGTACAATTTCTAATACTACTAAAGCAATGATAGGTACTATAGTAAGTATTATAGAATCATCCATATTTTCAATACTAATTGCAATTAATTCAGCCATTAATATTGATACAATTAAATCTATTATTTCTAATTGACTTATTTCTCTTTTACCCATTATTCTATATGCTAACACTACTAAAAAATAAAAGAATATAGTTCTAAATAACGCATTAAGTATATCCATAAAATCACCATATATATTATGATACTAATTATTTATTTTTAAACAAAAAAAGTACTAAATTAATAGTACTTAATTCTATGATATTACGTAAGGATTTGAAATAGTTCCGTTTCCACCAGTTATTTGAACTCTAGACAAGAGAGTTACTGCGGAACGAGAATAGACATCGTCATAATTGACTGAACTGCTGCCAAGAAATCCAACTTCAGAAAGTTGATAAGCGTCACCGATACCACTATTAGCAATATAGTAAAAAGAAGAAAGCCCCCACCACGTTAAGGGATTATTCCTTGTATAACTATTCATTAAATAATGAGTAGAATTAAGTGAACCAGTAGCACCTGCAAACGACATTTCATCTGCTGTTAGTGTTCCTACATACATATCTGAATCATCTTTATATTTATTTAATTTTGTTCCTTTACACACTAGTGATGGTTTTTTATCTACTTCTATTCTTTTATAAGCACCATAATATTCATCAGTATACCAGCCATTTGTTGCTTCATTTTCTTCATATACAATATTATCATTATCATCGAACCCATAACTTTCAGTACTAGCCACGCTATGATCAAAACACCAGTTGTCTACTTTCAAATAATCACTTAATGATTTATTAGTTGTTAATTTAGAACTTAATGTCGTTTGAAAACTCTTTAATGAGTCTGCTAATCCTCCAGAATAATTTAAAAAGTCTGCTTTACCATTTGTATCATAACCAAATGCAACTTTTGTTCCATCACTCCAATTTCCAGTATATGACGAACTATTACATTCTGTATTTCTATCTTCTAATATAAGTTTTGTAGAACCGTCTCCCTCAATTCTTACAATTCTCCAACACATTCCTGCAAAGTTTACATAGTTATCTTCTACTCCACCTCTATAATAATAACTTGTTCCATAATCATCTGCAGTTACGCTTAATTCTTTTTCTGTAGATTTTTGATCTGCAATTATGTTTGCATATTTTATGTTAGAAGTTATATCAGATACATTAGTTGATATTTTATATATATAATTTTGATTTTGAGTATTTGTTATTGTTGGTTTATTAGTACTCCATACTGCATATTTTCCTGCTAAACTACTTGCCAGTGATGTTGTATATTTACTAGTTGCAACTGTTGGATTTACTAAAGTAAATTTACCAGTTGTTTCGTTTACAGTATAATCATCTGCATATGAAATATAATAATTTGTTGCGTTCCATAATGTTGAGGTAAATGATGTCGGAGCAGTTCCTTTTAAATATAAAATTGAACTTGTTTCTTCCGCAGGATTTGTTTTAGGGGTTTTTAAAAACTCTGTTCCATTTGTTTTATTAATTGCATTAGTTAATATATTATAAGCAAGTGTCTCTTCTTCAAATGGCATATAATCTTTTACATCACCTATATCAGTTGTTAACGTACTTGAAATACTCGTTATATTTATGCTTATTGTTTGTGAATCACTTGTTACTGTTATCACATCTCCATTTACACTAGATGTAGAACCTTTATTTATTGTTATTTGTTTACTTCCTTTTACAGTGCCTTTAGAATCTTTTACATATAGTGTATGAACTCCTGGTTCTACTGCTGGTATAAAATATTTGTTATCTCTTATTTGACTTGTTTTTGGCGTACTTTGCATTTCTACATAATCTCCTGTTGCTGCATTTGTTACTGTTCCTGTTATATCAACTATGTCTGATAAGTTATATATTTGTACTTTTGCTCCAATAGTCTTATTCATGTCTTCACTTTGATCTATATTCATTTCTTTATAGACTACTTTTAATTCATAACTTTGTGTTTCGTTTACATCTATATTATTTGTTACTAGCATACCATTTTGTGTTGGAAATGATGTTTCAGTTTTACCATTACAAGTTTTTCCACTTACACTACTTGTACAAGTTAAAGTATATACCATATCACTTGTACGGCTTAATGTATTTACTAACTCTTCTAAGTACACTGCATAATTATTTACAGTTGCATTTCCTTCATTTTTAACTGTAAACGTTTTAGTGTCTATTGTAGTACCTGGTTGTATCTTTTCTGCAGTAATATCACCATTACCGTCTCCGTATGTTAGTTTAAGATCTGCTGTTGTAACACTTATAGACTTAGTATTAGTATTTCCTTGTATTCTTGTTAGAAAGTATGCATAAGTTAATCCTACAAGTATTAGTAACACTATAAATATTCCTGTTACACTTACTATAATTTTCTGTTTACGATTCATATTTTTACCTCTATTCTATATTACTTATTATAAAAAAATAATAGCACACTTAACACCAACAACTTTATTGTTTTTATCAATTTATCATAAATTTTATAAAAATATTGTAGAAAAAAAGTACTAAATATTAGTACTTCATATTAAAGGCTTGTTTTATTTTTAATAGCCTTATTAATTAATTCCATAAAATCATATATAGAAAGAGTAACTGTTTCTCTGTTACCAAATAATCTATAACTAACAGTATTATTATCTAATTCATTATCACCAAGTATTAACGTAACTGGTATCTTTTTAGTTTGACTTTCTCTCATTTTATAAGATAATTTTTCATCTCTACTATCTAGTTCAACTCTTAAATTATTTTCTCTTAATAAATCATAAATTTTATTAGCATATTCTAAATGATATTCATTATTTACTGGAATTATATTAATTTGTGTTGGCGCTAACCATAATGGGAAATTACCTTTAGTTTCTTCAATAATAAATGCTGTAAATCTATCAAATGTTCCAAATATTGCCCTATGTAGTACTACAGGAATTTGTTTTTCACCTTTATTGTCTATATATGATAATTCAAATCTTCTAGGTAAAAGGAAATCTAATTGACAAGTAGAAAGAGTTACTTCTGGACCAACAGCAGGTTTTACTTCAACATCTAATTTTGGTCCATAAAATGCAGCTTCTCCTATTGCCTCAAAATATTCTACTCCTAATTCATTTAAAACATTTCTTAATTTATCTTCTGCTTCATTCCACATATCATCATCATCAAAATATTTTTCTTTATCATTTTTATCTCTTAATGATAATCTAAATTTATAATCTTTTATACCAAAGTCTTTATAAACATCTAATATTAAACTAACAACTTTTTTAAATTCTTCTCCTATTTGATCAGGTCTTACAAAAAGGTGAGCATCATTTTGACACATACATCTAACTCTTTCAAGACCTTTTACTGCACCACTAGCTTCATATCTAAAATCAGTAGCAAATTCTCCAATTCTTATTGGTAAATCTCTATAAGAATGTAATTTGTTTTTATAAACCAACATATGATGAGGACAATTCATTGGACGAAGTACAAACTCTTCATCATCTACTTTCATCATAGGAAACATATTCTCTTTATAATGATCCCAATGTCCACTAGTTTTATATAAATCAACAGTACCTACACAAGGAGTATATACATGATTATATCCTAATTTTTGTTCTTTCTCATATATATAATTTTCTAATTGTTTTCTAATAATAGCTCCATTAGGTAACCATAAAGGCATACCAGCACCAACTAAGTCATCAGTCATAAATATTTCCATATCTTTACCGATTTTTCTATGATCTCTTAGTTTTGCTTCTTCTAATTCATTTAAATAATCATTTAACTCTTCTTCAGTTTTAAAACATACCCCATATATTCTTTGTAATACTTTATTTTTAGAGTCACCTTTCCAGTATGCACCACTATGTTTTAATAATTTAAAATGTTTAAGTTCTTTAACAGTATCTACATGAGGTCCACGACAAAGATCTGTAAAATCACCTTGAGTATAGCAACTAATTATAGTATTATCTTCATCCATATTATTAATTAAATCAATTTTATATGGATCATCCTTAAACATTTCTAAAGCTTCATCTTTACTTATTTCATGTCTAACTATTCTTTTACCATCTTTACTAATTTTTTTCATTTCACGTTCTATGATAGGTAAATCTTCAGTTTTAATTACTTCATCACCTAAATCAATATCATAATAAAAACCTTCATTAATAACAGGTCCTACCCAAAATTTAGCATTTGGATATAGGTGTTTAACAGCTTGTGCCATTAAATGAGCACAAGAGTGATTTAATACATTTAATTCTTTATTTTCTTTAATATTTATCATAATTTCATTCCTCTTTCTTCTTCTATTTCATTTTCATATTCTTTTAGTTTAATAAATACTTTTCCTAAACGATGTTTAGTATCAATAACTTCTAAATTTAACTCTTTTAATTTTTCATCATTTTTTTTATTCTTAAACATTTCTAATCTTATATTAAATAATTCATCTCTTATTTTCTTTTTTTCTTCTAATAACCTTTGATATTCTTCACTTTCTATATTCTTATCCATTTTTTCCTCCCAAAATAAAAAGGACAGTAAAGGAGTGCATAGCACGGTACCATCCTTAATCTCTTAATTTAAATAACGACTAACGCCGGGATTTATTAATCCTCTAAAAAGTAGTAACTAATATAACATTATATCCATTTACACCAAACATGAACTCTCTTTAATAATAATTATATTAATCATGTCTTTTATCACTGATTTACAAGTAAAATATTAACACAAAACTCTCACTTTTGCAAACTATTTTTCAAACTTTATGTTCCCTATTATTTCCATTAAGTTAAGTATAGCATTAGCAGTAAAGAAAAATCCTAATATAAAACACTCATTAGAAATACCTTTTAATATATTAGTAACTACTAAAAACCCTAATAAAATAAATAAACTCATAGAAAATATATTTATAAATACACTATAATTATATTCATTTCTTAACTCTTCTATTTTTATTAATTTAATAACAAGCATAATTACTAACCAACCAATTAATGTTATACCAATAACCATATTAGAGGGATCATTTATATATTTTAACCCACTTACACTAGCTATTATACAAGATAAAGAAATATATAAGTGATGCATACCCGTCTTTTTTCTAGTTAATAAATAATTAGTAAATTCACATCCAAAGTATAAAAGCATTACTACATAAAATATCTCTGTTCCATCTAAAAACGTTATAAAATCATTAAAGAAAAATGATAATCCTAACATCAACGTAACAATACCAGTTATAAATAGTACAATATTCTTTGTCTTTGTTTCATCTTTATTTATATTCTTCATACTATCACCTATATTAATAATAGAACATTTTATAAAAAATGTAAATTAAAAAAAGTAATAATTTTACTTTTTCATTTCACTAATATATTTTTTTAATTTAACTGCATTAGGTCCAAAAATAATTTTTAATTGATTATCGATTTCAACTATTCCTTTTGCACCCAATTTTTCTATAGCATTTTTATCTACAATACTTACATCTTTTAATGTTACTTTTAATCTTGACATATTAACTTCAGTATCAAGAATATTATCTTTACCACCTAAGTATTGTACTAATTTATTTATTTCCATATTAAAGTTTTTCTTATTTAATTTAACTATTATTAAAGAAATAATAAATAATACAAACGCTATTAATATATATTGCCAAATCATTCTATCACCTCAACTATTATTAGTATACTATATTTTTTATAAAAATAAAATCACTAATTTAAAAAAGTCACATAAAATATATTGAGTATAAATGAAAGGGTGAATTATACATGTGTAATGAGAAAAATACAAATTGCATCGGAGAAATATTAAAAGTTATACTTGTTCTTCAACAAAACGCATCCCCAGAAAGTTGTTTAGATTCTTGTGACAGACCTATGCTTGGAGGAGGACCTAGCTGTCTAGTATGCAATACTCGTCCAGTAATGTTATATACTTGCTGTGGTAATGGAACACCTTGGAGTATGCCAATAGAAAAAGATAGCACTAATGTATGTTCTAATACATCAGTAAGTGCTTGTTGTTCTGATTGTTCTAATATATTTAGAGTTGAAAAATTAGATGGAAATTGTTGTACATTTAGAGTATTAGCACCAAACCCACAAGAAAGTTGTTGTAACTCTATTCCTTACATTGCAACAAATAGTTTCTTCACAATGGATTTATCCTGCTGTTGTGCAATTAAATGTTTAAGTGACACTTATGTAGATTGCGTTTAAAAAAAGAGTAGAAATTGCTACTCTTTTTTATTTGTGTCTCCTAAATAGGATTTCACATCAATTCTTGCTTAATTTTTAAATTCAAATATATATTCATCTATTTTAACTTCGTCGCCTCTTTTAGCACCCATACGTTCTAAATCATCTTCAATACCCATACCCTTTAATTTTCTAGCAAAACGAGCTACACTTTCATCTTCAGTAAAACGAGTCATAGAAAATAATTTTTCTATTTCTTTACCCTTTATAACCCATAAATCATTTTCACGAGTAATTGTATATGGTTTAGAATCATTAAACTTATATAAGGTATGTGACGCATAATCTTCTTCTTTATAAAGTTCTACAGTATTAGTATTTTCTACTATATCAGCCAGTCTAATAATAAGTGTTTCAAATCCTTCAAGTTTAATAGCACTAATCTCATAAATTTCTTTATCAGGATATTTCTTTCTAAATTTTTCTAAATTATCTACTGCATTTGGCAAATCCATCTTATTTGCAATTATGATACTAGGTTTATTTACTAATCTTTCATCAAAACTTTCTAATTCTTTTATTATATTCTCATAATCATCTATAGGACTTCTTCCTTCAAAAGAACCCATATCAATTACATGTGCAATTACCTTTGTACGCATAGCATGTTTTAAAAACTTTATTCCTAAGCCTACACCTTCACTTGCACCATTTATCAATCCAGGTAAATCTGCCATTACAAAACTTCTACCATCATTTAATTTTACAACACCTAGATTAGGACTAAGAGTTGTAAAATGATATGCACCAATCTTAGGCTTACATGAACTTATCATACTTAGTATCGTACTTTTACCAACACTAGGCATACCAACTAACCCAACATCTGCTATCATTTTTAATTCACATTTAATAAACTTAACTTCTCCAGGCTCACCTAATTCACTCATCTTAGGAGCAGGAACCTCATGTGTAGCAAAAGCATGATTTCCTCTTCCACCTCTACCACCTTTAGCAACTACAACACTTTCATTTTCACTTGTTAAATCTGCAATAATTAAACCAGTTTCTTCATCAGTAATAGTTGTACCTAGTGGAACATCAATAACAACATCTTGAGCATTTTTACCATTTCTGTCGCTTCCCTTACCGTTGACACCTTTTTCACCCTTAATGTGTTTCATCATTTTTAAATCTATTAAAGTTTTAAGCCCAGGATCCGTCCTAAAAATAACATCAGCACCCTTACCTCCATTACCGCCGTTAGGACCACCCATTTCAATATACTTTTCTCTTCTAAAAGATGTACAACCATCTCCACCTTTACCAGCTTCAACTTTTATTTTTATTTCATCTACAAACATAGTTAACTCCCTTTCGAAAAACATATTCTATCATATAAACTATTTTAGTTCAATTATAGTTTCACCAATATTATCACTATCTAAATAAAAATATTTAACTCTATTATCTCTTTTTAATAAATGATGTACTTCATCTTTTATTATACCTTCACCCTTACCATGTATAACAACTATTTTCTTATTTTCTAATTTAATATTATCATTTATGAAAACATCTAACATATATTTTACCATATCTCTATTATATCCATGTAAATCCATTTTAGGTAAAATATTTAAAAAAGGGTTATAACTATGAAACATTATTACCCTCATTACTAAAAATATCAGTATTTAAAGTTTCAACATTATTATTACTATTATTTGAAACTAACTCCTGTAACAACTTATTAGCTTCTACACGATCTGGAATATTTAATATCATATTTAATTCATTTTTACTTGATAACATCAACTTATTAGTATATTTTATACTATTTTCTATATCATTAGTATTTATTAAAAAATAAACTAATACAGAATAATAAACGTAATCTTTATTCTTTAAATTATTATTAACATTTTTTATTAATCTAACCTCATCATTAACACAATATAAAAAATCAAAACTACTTAATTTTATTATTAAATTAGAACTATACATATCCATATATTTTTGAAATATATTTATTATAGTTTTAGGTTTATTTAAATTATTTAATATACCAGTAATATTACTAGCAAAATCTAGTGTTGCTATTACATATTTACACTTATTAGCATAAACTTCTCTACCATTTTTATAACTTTGTCCAATATATATTAAATTAGAATTAGGATAATTATTTATAGCAGCCATATTAGCTCCATAATCTCCATCATCCATTATAATAACATCAGGAATAAATTCATATTTATATTTAGTAAGTGAAGAATCCATTTTAGTTTCTACTATATTAGTAAATGTATTAGTTTTAATATTATAAATACTATAATTAGAATTAGTAGTATTTTGATATACAGTTTCTATATATTTAGTATCAATACTATAACTGCTATAAAACTCTTTTATCTTTCTACCAAGATCATCATCACCCACAACAGTAGTAATACTTGTATCAATACCAAAACTTGCTAATGTAACACTTAAAACACTACCTAAATCATTTACACATTTTATAGAATTATCTATATAAAACTTATCTCCATCTTTAGGAAACTCTTGTAATGGTAATATATAATTATAATTTGCTTTACCAATAACTAATACCTTCATAAATACCTTCCTATTCTATTTATTATTATAAATTATTATTTAAAAAAAGGCAATTAAAAAGAAAGAATTAATTTCTTTCTTTAGTTTTATAATCTTTTTTCATTCCTCTTAAGAATGTTAATTTAGAACGTCTAACTTTACCTTTTTTAATAACAGTTACACTATCTATTAATGGACTATTTACAGGAAATACTCTTTCTACTCCAATAGCACCAACTTTTTTTCTAACTGTAAAAGTCTTAGATACAGAACCACCAGTGATATTAAAAACTATTCCTTCAAAATTTTGAATTCTTTCTTTTTTACCTTCTTTAATTTTAACACCAACTCTAACAGTATCTCCTACTCTAAACTCAGGAATATCTGTTCTAATTTGTTCTTTGTTAATTTTTTCGATTAAATTATTCATATAAACTTCCTTTCTATTTATCTTATTTATTCTAATCTTGAAATATTATTCAGCGGATTACGCTCTTTTTCACAAAAGCAATAGTATTGTACCACATATATTTTATTATTGCAATAATTAAAAAGAACAAATTATTTATTTTGTTCTTTTAAAGAATTTAATTTACTAAGTAATTCTTCTTTATTAACTGCACCAGTAGGATTAGTCTTACCACTTAAGTTATTTAATTTAGCTTTTAACTCATCAAGATTACTTGTATTATTTGGTTTCTTTTCTTCTGCTTCTTCTAATTTATTATCAAGTGTAGTATTTTTCTCTTCAACTTTTATTTCTGTTTCTTTAGGTAATTCTACTTCTTCTTTTACTTCAGTTGGTGCTAAATTTTCTTTAACATCTTTATCTACATTTAAATTTTCCATTACTTTATCTAATTTAACAGTATCAGTATTATCTACATAAACAGAACTAAATTGTTCGTTTTTTTCATAAGTTTTTTTAACTACATCATCAACAAAATCATCTACACTAGGTATTTCACTACTTAATTTGCTAACGTCTACTTCTTCTTTTTTTTCTTCTTTTGGAGCACTCATATTTTCTGCATTATCTAATGCTTTTTCTATATTTTCTTCTTTATTATATGTTTTATCTATTTCTTTTTCTAGATTATCTTTATTTATTGGAATAATTGTTGTTTTTTCAAAAATATTTTGACTACTAATACTTTCTTCTTTTATATCATCTTTTTCATTAACATCATCTACTTTATTTTCTTCTAATGGTTTTTCTGTTTCACTTGTTAAAACATTTACATCATTTAAAGAATTAGTATTAGTTTTATCATCTTCTATTTTTGGTTCTTCTATTATTTTAGTTTTTTCTTTTTTATCTGGTTTTCTTAAACTAATAATTAATAGTATTATGAAAATAAATAATAATACTGCTCCAACAACATATATAATAGATAGTGTTTTACTATCTCCATATATCTTATCCATAAAATTTAATATAATGTTCATCTTATAGCCACCTCTTTATTATATATAAATTATATTACACTTTATTTTTTTTATCAATAATATATTTAAAAAAATGTAAATAAAAAGTGAAATCAATGTTTCACTTCTTTTTAAATTAATTTAAAGCGTCTTTTAATTTGCTTCCAGCTTTGAATGAAGCAACCATTTTTGCTGGAATATGTAAAGGTTCTTTAGTTAATGGATTAATTCCATCTCTAGCTTCTCTTTTTTTAGCACTGAAAGTACCAAAACCAACTAAAGCTACTTTACCATCTTCCTTTAATCCTTTTTCAATTCCTGCTAATGTAGCATCTAAAGCTCTAGATGCGTCTGCTTTAGTTAATCCAGCAGTTGCAGCAATAAATTCAACTAATTCTGTTTTTGACATTTTATAATTCCTCCCATTTCAATATGTCTTTTAGGGCTATACCCTACATATAAAGAGTATCAAATAATTATCATATTTGCAATAGATTTTATAAAATTTTTAATAAATTTAGTAGTTTTTTATAGTTTTATAAAACATTTTATACTCATATAATTAAATATGAAAAATAAATTTGTTAAGTCAACATTAATTTTAATCGTAGGTGCTCTACTTACAAAACTATTAGGTTTTATTATTAAAATAATTTTTACTAGAACAGTTAGTGAAGCAGACATAAATTTATATAGTATTATTATGCCTACTTACTCACTTTTAATAACTCTTGCACAACTTGGTTTCCCTCTCGCAATTAGCAACCTAATTGCAGAAAATAAAACAACTAGTAAAAAAATACTATTTTCAATAATACCAGTATCTCTACTAATTAATATAATACTAATAACACTAGTATTTTTAACTGCACCATATATTTCAAACAACTTACTTCATAATAAAGATGCTTACTACCCAATCATATCTATAGCCTTTATATTACCTTTTATTTCAATATCAAGTATAATAAGAGGATATTTTTTTGGTAAACAACAAATGTTTCCACATACTTTATCTAATATAATAGAACAATTATTTAGATTACTTTTAATAATAATACTCTTACCTAAAATATTAAAATATGGAACTATTATTACTGTATCAGTTTATATACTATTAAATATATTATCAGAAATAATTAGTGTAATAGTCTTCTTATTTTTTGCACCTAAAAACTTTTCTATTAAAAAGAAAGATTTAACTCCAGATATAACAATTATTAAAGATATATTAAGTATTGCAATCCCTACTACATCTAGTAGAATAATAGGAAATATTGGTTACTTTTTTGAACCAATTATATTAACTTATACATTAACTATATGTGGTTATTCAAATAATTTTATTCTAAGTGAATATGGTACTTATAATGCATACGCATTACCACTATTAACAATACCATCATTTTTTATACTTGCATTAAATACATCTCTTATACCAGAAATATCAAAAAATAGAAACAATAAAAAAATAGTAATAAAAAGACTAAAACAATCACTTATATTTTCTTTTATAATAGGTTTAGTATCTAATACTTTTGTATATATATTTACTAAAGATATACTTAATATTGTATTTAAAACATCAAAAGGAATAGAATATATTAAATTTTTAGCCCCTTTCTTTGTATTCTTATATTTAGAAGGTCCACTCGCTAGTACATTACAAGCATTAAACTATGCTAAATATACTATGACAGTAACTATTATTACTACTATTATAAAACTACTAACACTATTTATATTTAGTCTATTACATATAGGATTATATGGTTTACTAATAAGTGAAATAATAAATATATTCTTAATACTTTACTTAAATAGTATAAAAATAAAAAAAATATTAGCATAACTAATACTTTTTAAGAACTAATATAGCATCATTTACATTTTTATCTTTAAAAGAACAAACAGTATATAATTCTTCTTTTTCTAACTCATTTACTTTTATATTAGAACTATTAGTAACATTAGATCTAGTAAAATATAAAGTTTTATATTTCATAATATAATTTAAGAAAATAATACCATTTTCTCCTAATATATTTAATAAAGTACTTTCATACTCTAATAAATCTTTATAAGTAAAATTATAATCATAATATCTATTAAAATAATCTAATATATTAGATAACAATATAAAATCATAATTTTTACTATATTCTTTACCTAAATACAAAGCATTAATATTTTTAAAAGTAATATTCGCTCTTAAAATATTATTTCTTAACTTATTATATTCTTCTTCATTTTCTAAATAATTATTATTTCGTATAATATCGTCTATTTTATTAAAATTAATAAATAATATATAAAATAAATTAATATGATTTTTATTATTTTTTTGTAATTTATAATTATATGTATTTACCTCTTTCCAATAGTCTCTATAACGCTTATCCATAAGAGGCAATAAATCATTAATAATAGTAGTTATTTCATCTAAACTAGTACTTGAATTTAATATTTTAGAATAAATATTCAAATATTCTTTATAATTATATTTTACTATCATTGCACGTCTTAAACCTAAAACATAATACAAAGATAATAAATTAGTATCAAAACTATCAATATCTATAATATCTTTATTTATTAAATTAAATATATGATCTCCACTAGCAAGTACACTTAAAGCTCTTTTTTTATTACTAAAATCAAATAAATTTAAATAATGTTTTATATTTTCATTAGTACTAATATAAACTTTTTGATATTTTGAAAAAGGAACACCAACATTACATACTCTTTTATTACTTACTTGAGTATTTATTAAATCTTTTACTTCATCAAACATAATTACCCCTTCTTTATGGGGTTTATATTAACATAATTATCCTAAATTTACAAATTATTCTAAAACTTTTAATATATTTGCAACCATATCTATATTATTTATAGTATCATTTACTTTATTAGTTGTAACATTTCTATTAAATTTCTTATAACTATCTAAAAATAATTTATAATTATTGGAATCTCTATTTAAATATTTATACCAATAACTGTGTGTTCTTAAATAGTCATAATGTTTTTTATCTTGTTTTATTTTATATATTATATCTAATTCCATATTAATCACCAAAAAACTTTGTTATAGGTCTTGGAGTTTTACTAACTATATTTGGTGTAGTTTTACTTGTTAATTCTTGAATTAAACTAACTGCTTTTTGAACATTATTAATATGTTTTTGAACGTTATCCATATTAATATTTTTAAATAAATTAGTTAATTCACCTATAGAATTATCTGTTGATGATGTAAAATATTTATTCCAAACTTCTTCTTTATCACCATAAATATCATATATCTCATATAGATCTTGCCAAGTATTTTCTTTATTTTTTACAACACTTATTAATTCTGGATGATGTGAAACAAATTCTTTAAACATAGTTTTTTTATCCATATTAAAACCACCTATTAATTTATATTTTTAATAAGTGGTTTTTATTCTTAAGTTAAAGTAATTATTTTAGATTTAACAATAGCATTAGTCTTATTATAAACTACACTAATTTTTAAATTATTAACTGTTTCAGAAGAAGATATAGTTAATAATCCATTTTCAATAGTAGAATTAGACTTTGTTCCATCACTTTTTGTTACTGACCAAGTAAAATCATTATTAGAATTACTTATAATATTAAAATCATTATCAACTACTTCAGCATAAAAATTAACACTACTACCCTTTTTATAAGTTATATTTTCACTATATATATTAGTATAATTATAAATTGATAAATTCCATAAATATTGAGCAAAAGCATCTCTTGAAGCATTACCAACTTGTCCTGGAACATTACCAGTAGTATTACCAACATATAATGTTTTAGTATACTCTCCAACTTTTGTTTTTAATGCTTCTAAATCATAAGAACCTGCAAGCTTAGTAATAAAATCTTTAAAACGAGTTCTAAAACCACTTTTAAAATATGTTTCTAAAATCGTAAAAGTATCATTACTTTTAGTTAATTTATAATACAAATTGACAGCATCTACATCAGAATATAAATCATTTAAGTCAAAATAAGTTGATGAAGCACCCATTTTTTTTAAAAAAACGTTATAAGCTTCATCATAACTACTAGTATCACTTACATTAGGTAAAACATTATTTGATATCAAAGTTTGTAAGTCTCCTGCCCATCCACTAAGATCGTCATATTGTGTTTCAGTATAAGCCAAATTAAGTAAAGCATCAGTATTATACATTTGACTAGCAAGTGGTGCAGCAAAATGTACAAAATCTCCAGTATTATTATCTAATGTAGCAACATAATTAGTTTTAAGAGTATTTATATCAAAATTATTATTTTTTAAATATGTAAGAAAATTTGCATCTTTAGCACCAGCTACTTCATCCCACTTCGAAGAATCATATTTTAACTTACTAATTGAATTAAATACTAACCACTTATCTTTACCTCTAAAGTAAGTTGAAGTATCACCAACTGGATCTGGTGATAAATAATTAGTAGCTAGAGCTTGTACTGTTGAAATATTTTTTAGTAATGTTTTATTTGAACTAATATCATATAAATTTTGATATTTAACAGTTCTATCATATATATTTACTTTACCACTAAGTTGTTTTTTCATATCTCTTGATTGATCAGTATTAGATTCATTATACGTAACCGTTAAACTATATTCATGCCTTATACCAGCATTAATATTATTTGTTATTAAAACGCTATCTTCTTTAGGAAAAATCCCATTTGTTACTCCATTACAAGTTCCACTTACATTGCCACTACTAATACTTACTGATTTGCACTCAAGATTATAAGTGACATCTTTAGAGTAATAAAAATTATTTATTACATCTTCTAAATATACAACGTATTCATTTACAACACGATTTCCCTTATTAGAAACACTAAAAGTTTTAGTATCAATAACAGTACCTGGCATAATTTTTTCACTAGTTATTAAACCATTACCATCATCATATACTAATTCTAACTTAGCAGTTGTAACACTTATTGATTTAGAATTAGTATTTCCAATTATTTTAGTCAAATAGTATCCATACGTTAAACCTATAAGTAAAAGCATTACTATTAAAATACCAGATAAACTTATCCAAATTCTCTTTTTATTCTTCATATTACCACATATCCTTATACACTAATTATATATTAAATACTAACTAATTACTAGTTATAATTTAAAATCATTTATAAAGTCATCAATTGTCATTTCTTTAAATTCTTCTTCTTTTTTCTTAGGTAATTCTATATTTTCTTCATTTACCTCTACCATATTAGTTTCCTTAAATACATCTTTTATATTTTCTTTAGTTATAGTACTACCTGTACTAACTTCATCCATTATTGGAATATCAGTATTTTTAATATCAGTTATTTCATCACTAACTAACCCAATAATATCATTCTTATTAGTTATAAAAGCCTTAATTATATTATATGGTGTAGATTTAACTTTCTTAATTAAAGTACTACCTCTTTTAGCACGTGATAAACTATTTAATTCACTTAACTTAATACGTTTAGCAGTTTTTCTATCAGTTATTATAGTTAAATATTCATCACTCACACTATAAGTAATACCACTAACTACTTCATCATCTTTTAAATTAATACCCTTTACTCCACTTGCTTTTACACTAGAAGTAGGTATTTCTAACGTATTATAATTTAAATAATAACCTGTCTTAGTAATTAATATAGTTTTTTCATTATAATTTTCTGCATTAACAATTAAATCATCTTCTTTTAATTTCATACAAGTATATGTTTTGGAATATCTAGTTACTATAAAATCAGATAACTTAGTTCTTTTAACCATACCCAATTTACTATATAAAACTATTTCTTCATCTTTATTTTTATCATTAATTACAAAAGATTTTACTACATTATCATCTGGATGAATACTAACATAATTACTAACGTGTTTACCTAAATCTTTCCATTTAGTTGATATAATCTCATGTATTGGTAAGAATATATAATTACCCATACTAGTTATTATTACTAATTTATTTAACGTATTAGTATCATACATATCTAAAACATAATCACCAGGTTTTAATCCAGTATCTAAATCACTAGATGAATAAGATTTTTTAGTAACTTTCTTCAAATATCCATCATGAGTTAAAATAACTACAACATTTTCCTTAATTATTAAATCACTAGCATCAATTTTAATTTCATTAACAGTTTCTTTAATTTCTGTTTTTCTTGGAATAGCATACTCTTTCTTTATAGAATTTAATTCTTTCTTTATTACACTATCTAATTTTTTAGGATTTGATAATATTTCATTTAATAAATCTATTGCTTGTCTTAATTTATCTAATTTTTCCTCTAATACTACAACGTCAAAATTAGTAAGTCTATATAGTTGTAAATCTAATATTGCAGTTGCTTGTTCATATGTAAAATCAAATTCTTTAACTAAATTATCTTTAGCATCAGTTTTATTTTTACTTTTTCTAATACATGCTATTACTTCATCTAAAATACTAAGAGCTTTAACTAAACCTTCTAAAGTATGTATTTCTTTTTTAGCAGTTGCTAAATCAAATTCGCTTCTAGCACGAATTACTTCTCTTTGATGAGCAATATAAGCATCTATTATAGGTATTATACCTAATAACTTTGGTCTTCTATTAACTATAGTAACCATATTATAATTATAATTTGATTGTAAATCAGTATTTTTAAGTAAATAATTTAATACTAATTGTTTATCAGCATTACTTTTTAAATCTATTACGATTCTTATATTAGAATCTTTATCAGATTCATCTCTAACTTCTGCTATACCATCTATTTTTTTATCTACTCTAATATCATCTATCTTCTTTACTAATAACTGTTTATTAACTTCAAAAGGTATTTCAGAAACAATTATTTGATCTTTTCCTTTATTTTTAGCAAATTCACACTTACTAGTTACAACAACCTTACCTCTACCTTTACTAAAAGCCTCCTTAATTCCATCTAACCCTTCTACAATGGCACCAGTTGGAAAATCAGGCCCTTTAACAATATTCATAACATCTTCTAATGTACTATTTGGTTTTTCAATTCTTAGTATTGTAGCATCAATTATTTCACCTAAATTATGTGGTGGTATATTAGTAGCATATCCAGCAGAAATACCCGTTGTTCCATTTACTAATAAATTAGGAAATTTAGCAGGAAGTACAGTTGGTTCCATCAACGTATCACTATAGTTTGGAGCCATCATAACAGTATTTTTATCTATATCTCTAAGTAATTCTTCAGTGATCTTAGCAAGTCTAGTTTCTGTATAACGATATGCAGCGGGCCCATCTCCATCTATAGAACCATTATTACCATCTATTTCAACTAAAATATGGTTTTGTTTCCAATCTTGACTCATTCTAACCATAGCTTCATAAACAGATGAATCTCCATGTGGATGATATTTACCTAATACTATACCAACTGCATTAGCACATTTTTTAAATTGTTTATCATAAGTATTATGATCTTTATACATTGCATAAATAATTCTTCTTTGTACTGGTTTTAAACCATCTCTAACATCTGGTATTGCTCTATCTTGAATAATATATTTTGAGTACCTAGCAAAACGTTCCTCCATTATTTCTTCTAAACTATATTCATGTATTTTATTTAATACGTTTTCCATATATTCACATCCTAATATTTATTTTAACAAAAATTAACCTTTTTCTAAAGAAAAAATGACAAAAAATTGTCAATTTTTAATCTAAATACATTATATCTATATCAACGTCCCCATTTATTCCATCAATTACACCATCATTACACATTTGCCATATTTTATATTTTCCCTTATAATTTGTTTCATTAGTATAATGCGCAAGCCAAACCGGATAATCATTTTTATTTTCCCAAATATTTTCTAAATAAAACTTACTAGAATAAAGCATTCCTTTATATCCAGTCTTTTCTATAGTTTTTATAAAAGTATCAGCAATCTCATTTATATCATGAAAACTTAATTTATATTCTTGCCACTTAGACCAATTTTCCCAATCAAATACAACTGGTAAATCAAGTTCTTCACCATCAAGTGCTTTAATAACCCATTCAGCGTGTGACATTGCTGTATCTTTATTTAACGCAATACTATATAAATAAACTCCAACTTTTAAACCAGCCTTTTTAGCTTTCTTAATATTTTCTTTATATTTTGAATCCATTCCAATTTCTTCACCCTGTTTGGATTCAACACCAATTCTCATAATAACAAACTCTGCACCAGCACTTTTTACTTTATCATAGTCAACATTACCTTGCCATCTTGAAACATCTATACCTAACTTAGTTTTATCAGTTTTATGTGTATTTAAAACATCACTAAAGTATGTAGTAGTTTTACGCCTAGTACTATTATTTTTACTTTCAGGTATAACATTTAATTTAGTTTCAAATATTGCTTCATTATTTGAAGAATCAGTAACAATATATTTTATATCATAAACACCAACTTTATTTAAATCATATTCCCCTTCTACTCTACATACCGGTTCATTATCATATTCATCACCATACATAATATAGTCACATAAATAAACATCACTATTAACTGTTACATACCTATCTCCACTACTAAGAATTCTAGGTTTACTTAAATCCTTAACTTTATACTTAATATGATATAAATATTTACTTTTACCTACATTAAATTCTAAATCATATATCTTTTCACCAACCGATTCAGTATCTAACTTATCATCTTTATAAGTTATATTAGTTTTATCTATTATATCACTTAATTTACTATCACTATATACATCTACTACACTATCATTTAATTCTAAATAATAATCTTTCGGTAATTCATCAACTATAGTTTTATTACACCCTGTAATAAACAATACACTAATACTAATTATTAAAACTCTTATATACTTCATAACACACCTACAATATATCCTTAAATTTTATTTTATTTTCTATTTTTTCTACTATATCATCAACACTATCATCATTAATATTTATCTTTATAGTAGCAATACTTAATATTTTATTTTTATATAACAACTTATCTAACTTATTATTTGATTTATAATTATTATTTTCTAACAATATTATATTAGAAAACAACTTTAATTTATTTAATATATTTTCATCATTTATTATTAAATAAGTATTACCAAAATCTATAACAACCTCACTACTTATATTATCTAATACATAATTTAAATGTTTCATTTCGTACTTATGTATATATTTTAAAGAAAGCATCTCATCTTTTTCTTTTAAATTATAGTATTTAGAAGAATCAAAATCAGTAAAATCTTCAAAATAAGAATACTTTTCTCTATCTAAATTTATTAATTTATAATTAGTTAATTTTGCTATTTTTCTACTAACTTCACTTTTTTTAGAACAAGGACCACCAATAATTAAATAACTGTTTTTTAATATATTTATATCTTGCACGCTACATCTCCTGTTAATAATCTATTTAATTCTACTGCATATTCCATAGGTAATTCATTTTTAAATTCATTAATAAATCCCATAATAATCATTAATTTCGCAGCGTCTTCATCTAATCCTTTGCTCTTTAAGTAAAACATTTTTTCTTCACTTATTTTTGAAACAGAAGCTTCATGTTCTAAACTACTAGAATCGTTTAAAACTATATTTTGAGGAATAGTATCACTAATAGATACATCGTCTAGTAATATTGTATCACACTTAATATTTGCTTTAGCATTTTCTGCGCTAGTTGTAATTTTAGTAGTTCCTCTATAATTACTAACTCCACCATTTTCTGCAATAGATTTACTAATTATATTACTTTTAGTATTTTTACCAATATGTATCATCTTAGCACCGGCATCTAAATATTGCCCATTTTTAGCATATGCAATACTAATTGAATTACCTCTAGAGTTATCGCCTTTTAAAATTGAACTAGGATATTTCATAGTAACTTTACTACCTAAGTTACCATCAACCCATTCCATCAATCCATTCTCTTCTACTATAGCACGTTTAGTAACTAAATTATATACATCTGTACTCCAATTTTGTATAGTACTATATTTACATTTTGCATTTTTTCCAACATATATTTCAACTACACCTGCATGTAAACTATTTTCGCTATAAGTAGGTGCTGTACATCCTTCTATATAAGATAACTCACTACCTTCATCTACTATAATAATAGTTCTTTCAAATTGTCCTAAAGATACACTATTTATTCTAAAATAACTTTGAAGTGGTCTATCTAATTTCGTATATGGTGGAATATAAATAAACGTACCCCCACTCCATAAAGCACCATTAATAGCAGTATACTTATTCTCGTTATATTTAACTAAATTATTAAAATATTTTTTAAATAATTCAGGATGATTCTTTAATGCTTCATCTGTTGAACAAAAAATAATTTTATCATTATCAAATTTATTTTTATGATATACAACTTCACTTTCATATTGATTTGATACACCACATAAATATTTATTTTCAGCATCAATTACTCCTAAATCATCAAAAGTTTGTTTTATATTTACATCTACTTTTGCCCAATCATCTTTCTCATCACTAACTTTTTTATAATAATTAATTTTACTAAAATCTATATTTATCTTAGGACCAAAATTAGGATTATCTAACTCAAAAAAACTTTTTAAACTATTAAGTCTAAACTCTAACATCCAAACCGGTTCTTTTTTTATATTACTAATTTTTCTAATTAATTCTTCATTTAATTGTCCCATATAAATCACTCTATTATTATACAAAAAAAAGTACTAAATTAATAGTACTAATCTTAAGAAACTGTGTAAGGATTTGAAATAGTCCCATTTCCACCAGTTATTTGAGTGCTAGACAAGAGAGTTACTGCGGGACGAGAGTAGAAGTAGCTGTCCACACGGTCGTCGTAAAGCAAACCATTGAGCTTAAGTAGAATCACAAAATCGTAACCACTTCCAGCATCAAAGAAGTAAGGAGAAAGCCCCCACCAAATTAAAGAATTACTCTTTGCATAATTATTTATTAAATAATGAGTAGAATTAGGTGAACCAGTCGCACCTGCAAATGACATTTCATCTGTTGTCAATGTTCCTACATACATATTTGTATTATCTCTATATTTATTTAATTTTGTTCCTGTACATTTTAATGATGGACTTTTGTCTGTATATATTCTCTTATAGGTACCATAGTATTGAGTTCCACTACTACTAGTTGAAGTAATAGTATTATCATAACACCAATCATCTACTTTTAGATAATCACTTAAGGATTTTCCAGTTCCAACTTTTGTACCTAGTGTAGTTTGGAAACTCTTTAAGGAGTCAGCAAGACCACCAGAATAATTTAAAAAGTCTGCTTTATTATTTGAGTCATAACCAAATACAACATCCGTTCCAACGCTCCAATTTCCAGTATATGATGAACTATTACATTCAGCACTTCCATCTTCTAATATAAGTTTTGTAGAACCGTCACCCTCAATTCTTACAATCTTCCAACACATTTCTGCAAAATTAACATAGTTATCTTCTACTCCACCTCTATAATAATAACTTGTGCCATAATCATCTGGTGTTGTACTTAATTCTTTTTCTGTAGATTTTGTAATTAATGAATTTAAATTTATTGTTGCGTATTTTATTGTTGATGTTATATCAGATACATTAGTTGATATTTTATATATGTAACTTTGATTTTGTGTATTTGATGTTGTTGGGGTACTAGTTCCCCATACTGCATATTTTCCTACTAAATTACTTGCCATTGATGTTGTATATTTACTAGTCGCAACTGTTGGATTTACTAAAGTAAATTTACCAGTTGTTTCGTTTACAGTATAATCATCGGCATATGAAATATAGTAATTTGTTGCACTACTTCTTGATGAAGTAAATGTTGTTGGGTCTGTTCCTTTTAAATATATAAATGAACTTGTTGCTTGTGCTGGTAAAGTTTTAGGAGTACTAACCAACTCTGTTCCATTTGTTTTATTCTTTGCGCTATCTATTATAGCAGTTGCTAATGTACCTTCTCCATAAGGTTTAAAGAGATTAGGATCTACTACATTTGCTTTTGCACTAAATGTTTTATTCATATCTACACTTTGATCTACATTCATTTCTTTATATGTTACTAATAATGTATATACTTGTGCTTTATCATCTGCTATTTCATTTTGTACTATTATTGTTCCTATTGATGGAAATGTTGTTTCAGTTGTTACACTATTGCATGTTCCAGATATAGTTCCTGTTACTGTTTTATTTGTTTTATCAATAGAAAATCCTGTTTTAGAATATTGTTTACAATCTAATGTATATACTAAATCATCTTTTCTTTCTAATGTATTCACAATATTCTCTAGTGCTACTCCATATGTAACAGCTGAATTACCTTTATTAGTTGCAACAAATGTTTTTGTCCAACTTTTACCTGGTACTACTTTACTATCTGTTATTAATTCAT
>CAKOJI010000002.1 GCA_934089255.1 uncultured Bacilli bacterium
AGTAATGATTCTTCAACATTTATAATTGCTTGTAATGATTATTATAGTAAACAAAATTCTATAAAAATAAGAAATGTATTAAACGATAAAAGAAAGAATGGTAAATTTATAGGTAGTCAACCTTGTTATGGTTATATGAGAGATCCTTTGGATAAAGGACATTTAATACCTAATCCAGAAACTGCACCAATTGTAAAAAATATATTTAAGTGGAGAGCAGAAGGAATAGGACCAACAGAAATAGCAACAAGATTAAATAATATGAATGTACCCACACCAGCAGGATATAAGAAAACTAATTATTCTTCTCGATTGATTGATAGGGATAGTTGGAATATATCAACAGTAAAAAAAATTTTAAGTAATAGAATTTATACTGGGGATATGGTTCAACATACTCAAACAAAAGTAAATTATAAATCAAAGAAGAAAATAACATTAGATGAAAGTTTATGGGTAATAGTTGAAAATACTCATGAACCTTTAGTTGATAAAGAAACTTTTAAATATGTTAATTCTTTAGGGAAAAGAAAAACTAGAAATTATAGTTTAAAAACAGAAAGACCAAAAAGGATTTTAGAAGGCAAAATATTTTGTAAAGAGTGTGGTAATAGACTATCTGTTTATTATAGAAAAAAACTTGATTATTGGTCTATTAATTGTAATAGATATTCTAGAGATCCAAAGAGAGGAAGATGTAGTTCACACTTTTATCCATATGACTATTTAGAAGAACAAATACTAGAAAAATTTAATAATTCAGTATTAACATTCATAAAAGAGCTTAATATAGAAGAATTAAATAAAGAAGTGCAAAAAAATGTTCATAAAGAAACAGAAGATATGGATAAAAAAATAAATGATTTATTAAAAGAAAAAGAACAAATTATGAATAAATTATCTACTTTATATAGCGATAGATGTAATAATATTATTTCTACTGAATTATATAAAGAATTATCTACGGAATCAGAAACTAAATTAAAAAAGATTAATAATATAATAGAAGAAGAAAAAATAAAAAAACAAAATATAAAGAATAAAGCAAATATACTACCAGATTATACTAAAAAAATAAAAGAACTATTAGATTTAAAGAAACCTAAAAAAGAGTTAATAAATACTTTAATAGATAAAATAGTAATTGATGAAAATAGAAATATAACTATTGTATTTAAGTATGATGTAATACCAAAAATTAATTTTATGTATGAAAATAAAAATATAGTTAGAAATCCTTATGGGAGAATTGGTAAAAAGAAAGATTAATGATATAATAGTAAGTCATAAGGTGTGAGTTGTAATGTTAGAAATATTAAAAGAAATTTTATAAAGTTTAACACTAGAATATGTTGCGTTGATTTCGGTAAAACAATAATTAATTAAAAGAAAGGTTATATTATGTTAAAAAAAGACTTACTATTAGAAGAAAATAAATATATTGAACAATATCATAAATCAATTTTTAAGCTTATGGATAATTCGGATATTTCAAATTGTGAATATCCATTAATTAATTTGGTTCATCAAACAATAGAAAACGAGTTAAAATATTTAATAGCTGAATCAACTTATAATGAACAAACGTATAAAGACTTAGATATTCATAACACACATTGTTTGGATGAATTGTTGTCCAGAGATGAATTAAAAAAATATTATGAAGGTGTTGAAGAATTTGAAAGTATTTTTAATAAATTTAAAGAAAAAGTTCATTATTTTGGTAATGTGCTTGGCAAAAATACTTTTTTAAATAGTCGATATGCGATTGAAACAAAAGTTAATAAAAAAACTTATAAAAAAGAAATTAATTATGACGAATTTTATAAAAATTGGAGTAGATACTCAGAATTATATAGATATATGATGTTTTTGTATGTATCATATTCATATTCGAATTCTATTATATACTTTAAAAAGCAAAAAATGTCTGAGGAAGAACTAAATTTACTTCAATTTTCAATGGTTAAAGAGTTGGAAACAGAAGTTAGCGAGATAGAACAAGTTTTAATATATTTATGGATAGATAAATTTGTAAAAAGAAATAAATATTATGATGAAAAATATGTAAATTAAAAATAATGATTGTACCGCAAACGGAATAATTGTGGAACAAAAGTAAATAATTAACAGCGATAACTAAACTCCCGAGGTGCCGAAGGTGCCGAAGTAATATACGCCCTTCGCGACACCGACAAATTAGCCAATAAAATTTTAAATGCTATATCTGAAAAAGGACAAACAGTAAGAAAATACTATCAACGTAGACTTCCTAGCGACACTTCCAAAGATTACTATTACATAATAAGAAACACACCAAATGCAGAAACAGTAATTGTAGAATACGGATTTCTAGATAACGCAAACGATGCCCAAAAATTAAAATCAAATTACAAAGAATACGCAGAAGCAGTAGTAGAAGCAGTTCTTGAATATAAAAACATTCCATACGATAAAAGTGGATACTACACAGTAAAAAAAGGTGATTCTCTATGGAGTATCGCAAACAATAATAATACTACTGTAAACGAATTAAAAAAACTAAATAACCTTACTAGTAACTCCTTAAGTATTGGACAAAAATTAAAACTACCAACTACTAAAGAAGTAGAAATACCAGTAGAAGAAAACACTTATACAGTAAAAAAAGGAGACAGCTTATACACAATTGCAAAAAAATTTGACACAACTGTTGAAAAATTAAAGTCTACAAATAATTTAACATCAAATACATTACAAATTGGACAAGTATTAAAAATCCCAGGAACAAGTACAACCTTACCAACAACACACACAGTTTCATCTGGAGAAACACTATATAAAATAGCTTCTACCTATGGAACAACTGTAAACGAACTAAAAAAATTAAATAATTTAATATCAGATAATCTATACCCTGGACAAACATTAAAACTACCAGGAACAACTGAAGAAAATATAGGAAATACCTACACAGTAAAAAAAGGTGATACTCTATACCAAATCGCATCAAAATATAACATATCAGTTGACGAACTAAAAACATTAAATAATCTAACAACAAATACACTTTCTGTAGGACAAACTCTAAAAATTAGAAATAACACATCAGACAAAGTAACAGAAGATTATGATTTTTACACAATAAAAAATGGAGACACTTTATTTAAAATAGCAAATGAATTCAATACAACAGTAGATGAAATAAAAAAACTAAATAACTTAACATCAAATGCACTTTCTGTAGGCCAAATAATAAAAATTCCACAAACAACGAGCACTACATACATTGTTAAAAAAGGTGACACATTATGGAGTATAGCAAAAGACAATAATACTACCGTAGATGACGTAAAAGAATTAAACAATCTAATAAACAACTCATTAACTATTGGCCAACAATTACTATTAAAATAAATGTAAATAAAACTATGAAAAAACAATAAATTTCTTGAAAATTTCACATCTCAGTGTTATATTCAAAAAGTAAAGGATGTGATACAATGCCACAATATGATACAGGAAATGCAATGAACACAATTACAAGTACTGCAAAATCATTTTCAACATCAGAAGTTTGGGTAATAATAAGCGTAATATTAGCAGTTATAGGTGGAATATTTATATTTGCAACATATTTTAATAATGATAAAGAAAAAAAATATACAGGATTTAAAAAACAAGTATACGATTTCTTTAACTTTAAAATAACAATCATAGAACCAATATTTAGAGTACTATACTTAATTAGTGCTATTGCAATAACATTAAGTTCATTCTCTTACATACCAACAAATTTCTTTAGCTTCATAGGTGTGTTGGTATTTGGAAATATTATTATAAGATTATTATTTGAATTATTATTACTCACATTAAAATTATTTAGAGATGTATCAGAAATAAATATGAAAATGAAAAATACAAATACAAAAGAACAAGGCAAAGTAAAAGTAGAAAAACTATAAAATTGAACTATAAAAAATAAATAGTTCTTTTTTTTTAAAATCATAAAACAATAACAAAAAAAGACAAAATTAATTGTCTAAATTTTATTCTTCATTTTCTACTACATTATCACCATCAGAATTTTTATCTTCTTCAGCTTTGCCATCATTATCAGTAGTATTTTTTTCATCTTCATTTTCTAGTGTTTTATCTTCTTGATTATCCTTATTTTCTTCAACAGCGCTCTTATTATCATCAACTGAGCTATTAATTTCTTCACTAACATCGTCTTTAATAGTAGGGGTAGTAACATCATTTACCTTTACAACCCCAACCGTAATACTACTAATACTTGAAACTAAAGTTCCTTTTTCAATATTTTGACTAACTATAATTCCATTTTTTGACTCATCATATCCACTCATACCTTCAGTAATATAATTAACATTTACACTAATATTTCTACTACTAGCCCAAGTATTTAAATAATTTATATTACTTCCAATAAAATTAGGTAAGGCTTCATTTCTTTTAACACTATAATATTGTTTTCCGATAACAGGAACCTCAAATTCATAATTAACTGAGAAATTAAAAGTTTTAACTAACTCAGGTTCTTCCAAACCTAAATTAACTTTCATAGCCTTTATAATTTCATTTAAACTTTCTGGGTAGTATTGAAAAGTATACACATTTCCCAACCCAGGAATTAACATTGTTAAATCATATCCAGTCAAATAAGTCTTTTCAATATTTAGTGATGCACCATTTTCAAACATCATTTTCTTACCAACATTATATAAATTCAACATTTCATCTGTACTTACATTAGTTTCAATATTTTTACTAACAGCATTTAAAACATCATAGAACATATTAACACTTCTAATAGTTTTAACCTTTTTAGCCATAGCTTCCACAACTAATTGTTGATGTTGAACTCTTTGAAAATCACCTAAAGGCAAAGAATGTCTATGACGACTTAACGCAAGAGCTTGTTCACCATTAAGTGTTTGTAATCCTTTACTCAAACATATTTCATTTTCATACATCCTATTCGAATCTTGTTCACAAAAATCAACTGGTACATCAACTTCAATACCCTTTAATGCCTCAACTAAATCAACAACACCTTTAAAATTTATTTTAACATAATAATCAATATCAATACCTATTAAATCTTGTATAGTATTAATAACGCAAGTAGCGCCACCAATTGCACTAGAATTAATCTTATTTGACCTCTTGCCATTACAACTTATAGGAACATAAGTATCTCTAGGAATACTAAAAATAGTTGTATTAAGTGTTTTAGGATTAAAAGTAATAAGCATCATAGTATCGCCATTAAAAACAGTATTCTGATCTAAACCATCAACCTCAGAATCAACACCTAAAAGAAGTATTGTAAAAGGCTCAGTTAAACTCTTATTACTACCAAGCTTAATATCCTGATTTTTCATTTTTTCCTTATACGTATAAACTACCTTAGTATCTGTTTTAATATTAACATAATTTTCATAACCTTGATAACTAAGAGCATAGTTACTACTAATTAAAATACCCTTAATACTACCATTATATAAATCATTTAACATCTCTAGATTATCATCATAATACTTTATATCAATCTTATCTAATTTTTTCTTATCAATTAACTTATTAGCTAAAACATTCCCTTCAATATTACTTTCATCACTAATCATTCCAACAACAAAATCTTTATCATTTTTAAATTCTGTATCCTTCATAACAACTAAACTAGTTGAATAAGTAATCATTCTTTTATTCATATTATCAACAATATTATAAGTCTTATTAATATAAATACTTAAAATAATAAAACCAATACTTAATATAGAAATAATAACACTATTAATAATATATTTCTTATACTTCTTACTAAACAAAAATATAATACTTAAAAATATATAACCTACAAAGCCTATAATTAAAAATATAATAATAAGTATCCTTAAAACTGTTTCAATATTTTTAAGCAACAATAAACTTTGGATCATAAACACTACAGAACTTAAAAATAACAAACCAAATATCCAAAACATAACTTTATATTTAACATTTAATTTCTTAAATTTTCTTATTATACTTTTCATATCATCATTCCTATTTTTTAATTATACAATAATTTAATTATTATGTATAGTATTATTATTCTAAGCAATTATTACATAAAATCACTCTAAAACCAAAAAATTTAATAAAGAACATTGATTTTATAAAGTATTTATATTATATTTTAAATGTAATTACATTACTAAGGGGGAATTTTATGAACATAGGAAAAATAGTATTAAACAACATAAAATCATTAATACTAAAAACAGAACTAGATTTTGAAAGCAAACAAATCTTACTAAAATTAAAAATAGAAGAATATAAAAAAGATGATAAAAACACATCATATTTAAATATATTTTTTGCATACTTAATAAAGAAATTTGATGGAGACTATAAAAAAATTAATAAATACATAATTAATTGCTATTTAAAAAAATATGCTTCAAAAGAAATAATAGAAGAACTAGTTAATGAAAACAACACAGAATACAAAAAACTTACAATAGTTTTAGAAGGTAATAGAACGTTTACTATACTAATATTAAATAAAATAGAAAACCAAAACTTATCTGAATTAAAAGAAAAATACGAAAAAGAAGTAGAATATAAAAAATTAAAAACACTTGCAAAAGATAAAATTGAAGAAAATTTATTTGATTTATATATGAACAACAATATAGACGAATTAATAATAACTGAATCCATTTTAAGAACAGGTACAGAATTATTTGAAAACAATACGAATAAAAAACAATTATTCTGTTTTTCAAAAGAAATAAAAACCGAAACTAATTATGATACTTTAGTACTAATTTCTGAAGATTTTATAAAATCAAACTTAGAAAATATAGATGGCTTTAATTTTAAAGATGAAAGTGTAATTATATATTTTAAAAACAATAAAAAATTTGAAACAAATAATAAAAAACTACTAAGTTTATTAAACGATTTAATTAATCAAGCAGAAAATATTTTAATAGATAAAAAATTGAAAGAAAAAAACACAAAAAAGAAAACTCTAAAAAACCACAATAATAAAAAAGATAAAACTTTATAAAGATTTAAAATAAAGTTTTTTTTAATGAAAAATATGTTATACTTTTATAAGGATAGATGTATATGAAAAAAAATAAATTAAATAAAATATTAAACATAATAATTTTAATTTTATCACTTTTAATAGTATTATCTTACACAAAAAAAGAAGTATTAGATAAAACCAAAACTACTAATAAAATAGTAGAAAAAGGTAACGAAAACAACAAAATAGAACTACAAGAAAATAAAAAAGATTTACTAGAAATATACTTCTTAGATGTAGGACAAGCAGACTCAATACTAATAAAAGAAAAAGAAAATAATATTCTTATAGATGCAGGAAATAATGAAGATGGGAAAAATTTAACAGAATATTTAAAAAATGAATTAAACATAACAAAAATAAATTTATTAATAGGAACTCATCCACACGAAGACCATATTGGCGGCTTAGATGACGTTATAAAAGAATTTGAAATAGATAAAATATATTTACCAGATGTAACAACTACAACTAAAACATTTGAAAGCGTACTAGATGCTATAGAAGAAAAAAAATACAAAATAACTATTCCAAAAATAGATGAAGAAATTGACTATGATGACTTACATTTTAAAGTATTATATACCGGAACAGATGAAAAAAATTTAAATAATTCTTCCATTGTTTTAAAACTTACATATAAAAATACAAAATATTTATTTACAGGAGACGCAACAAGTAAAGTTGAAAAAAAATTAATAAAAAAAGATATATCATCAGACGTAATTAAAATAGGACATCACGGATCAAATTATAGTACAAGCGAATCTTTCATTAACAAAGTAAATCCTAAATATGCGATAATAGAAGTAGGAAAAAATAATACTTATAAACATCCAAGTGACACAGTAATTGAAAGATTAGAAGCAAAAAATATAAAAATATATAGAACAGATTTTGATGGAACTATAAAATTAACAAGTGATGGAACTAACATAAACTTTAAAACTATAAAAACTAATATAGATGGGTGATTTTAATGTACACAGTAGATAGAATAGAAAAAGAATACATTGTTTTAGAAAATAGAAAAACTTTAGAAATGATAAACGTAGAAAAAGAAATGTTACCAAATAATATAAAAGAACAAGATATTGTAAATTTTATTAACAATAAATACATAATAGATAAAGAATTAACAAATTCTACAAAAAAGAATATAAAAGATAAATTTAATAAATTAAAAAATTAAAAATGGAGTTGGTAGTGTGAAAAAAATAATTGGTTTAATAATAAGTATAATAATTATATTTATATTATCAACAATAATAATATCATACTTTATACTAAATAATGGAACGTTTTTAACAAACTTTAAATTCAAAAACGTAAGTAATGTAGGATTAAATTATTACATTTATTTTGATAAAGTACCTGCAGCAAAAAACTATGATGTTATTGTTTACGATAGTGAAAATATCATAATATACAAAGATAACATAAAAAAGAATAGTACAACTATAGAATTTAATAAACTAAATTTTAATGAAGCATATAAAATAGTTGTAATAGCATTTGACAAAGACGGAAACAAAAAAAGTATAAAAAAACCATATACATTTCTTTGGAACGAATTAACATTCAGCGAAAATAATTTTGTACTAATGGATAATAATAATGATTATAAGGTGGAATTTGTTGGAGATTATAAATTAAAAAATTATAAATTAAATATATTTAAAGATAATGTTTTAGAAAAAACAGTAAATATTGATAAAGAAAATTACACAATTAAAAATTCAGACTTTAAAGATAAAGCTTGTACATACACATTAGAAATCGTAGAAGATAGTGTAGTACTTTCTACTTTAAACATTTATAACCTTAAATCACCAATAACAGACATTTTTATAACCTCACCTGCAAACGGAGATATGATGGACTATGATGATATCACAGTATCATTTAACGGTGGAAATAATGCAACAAATTATCTATTAGAACTATATAACAAAGACACTTTGGTTAGAAGAAAAGAAATAAAAAATAATACAGTTATATTATCAAATAAATTATTTGAAAAATCTTCAGCATATAAACTTAAAATAACTGCATCTTACGAAGACTACATAAACTATTCAAAAACTAGTGAAGTAAATTTTACAATAAACCCTAAAGAAACACTTAAACCAGTTTATACAAATTATAACCCTGATTTAATTAAAAGCGGAACTAAAATAAAATTACTAAGTCCAGATAGTGATGCAAAGATATACTATACATTAGATGGTACAGACCCAAACGAAACAAGTAATAAATATGAAAAAGAAATAGAAATAACTAATAATATGACTATAAAAACAATAGCAAAAAATGATAAAAAAAATGATTCAGAAATAAGCGAATTTAATTTTAAAGTTGGAACAAAAAATAATTTAAAAGTATATCTAAGTGCATCTAATCAATCCAATAACTTAGGAGTAAGTGAAGTGGGTTATACAAATGAAAAAAAAGAAATGAACGATTTAACTGATAGAATAGAAAAAGTTTTAAAAGAATATGGTGTAAAAACATATAGAAACGAATTTGGTGATATCAATAGATGGACAGCAGATAGTACTTATTTAGGAGTAGATTTACATTTAGCAATACACTCAAATGCTAGTGAAGAACACACTTCTTATGGAATAGAAACTTGGGTTCAAAACGGAACTTCAAAAATGTACTCTTTAGCTCAAAATATTCAAAATAACTTATTTAACATTTATTATAATAAAGATGATGCTCTAGCAAACCGTGGTGTAAAATACGCAAATGGTTCATTAGCAGAAGTTAATCCATCATATACGCCTGTAGGAATACTTATTGAAGTAGCACATCACGACTATAACGACGATGCAAAATGGATTATGGAAAATAAAGATAAAATAGCACGTAATATAGCAGAAACAATATTAAAATATTATAATATAATGTAAGATTTTGTCGAAAGTCTTGATAATATACTTCTTTTTGTTAAAATAAATTTGAAAGAAGGAATCATATGAGAATAGACTTTATGATAAATCAAATAATATACGAAATTGAAGCTGCAAACTTAAAAGCATACAAAACTCATTTGTATATATAAAACTCGAAAGAGTTTTTTTCTATTGCTTGACAATATAAATTAATAATTATAAAATATATTTATAAGAAGGGTGATATTCATGTATAATGAAAAGTTTTATTTAACAACTCAAGATATTTTAGATAAAGAATTTAAAATAGATGCAAGAGGATATAGACCTCAAGAAGTTGATAAATTTTTAGATATGGTAATAAGAGATTATACAGAATTTATGAATATCATAAAAAAATTAGAAAAAGAAAATAGAATTTTAACTAGTGACTATGACAAGTTAAAAAATGAATATAGAAAATTAAGAGATAATATAGAATCCGCTAGCGAAAATACTGGTGGTTTATCAAATAATAATCTGGACCTTCTTAGAAGATTAAGCAATCTTGAAAAAACAGTTTATGGAAAAGATAATTAAAATCTAAGGCAAACGCTGCATATTATTATATGTAGAGGAAAGTCCATGCTCGCACTGTCCTGAAATGGCAGTAGTGTTCGTGCTAAAGGAAAAAATAACTTTAGGTAGTTTTTACTAACGGCTTCGAAATAACCTTAAATGGTTAAATTAGATATAAAAGTGCCAAAGAGACGAGTATATTTGGAAACGAATATAGTGGAACGTGGTAAACCCCACGAGCGAGAAACCCAAATTTGGTAGGGGAGCCTTTACAAAAGAAACAAATGGAGTAAAGGACAACTAATGTTGTAGATAAATGTTTGCCGCCTATTTATAGGTACAGAACATGGCTTATTAGATTTTATTTTTTATTTTTTAAAGGAGTGAGAACTTTTGATAAATGTTGGTGATACTTTAAGAAATTCTAGAGAAGTATCAGGGGTAACTTTAGAAGAAGTAAGTACAGATTTAGAAATACCAGTCATATTATTAGAACAAATAGAAGATGGTAATATTGGTGCTTTTAAAGATATATTTAAATTAAAAGAATATATAAGAAAATATGCAAAATATTTAGGGCTTGATGCAGACGATGTAATAGACGAATTTAATTCATTTATGTTTGAAAGAACTAGTAAAATTCCAATGGACAAAATAGAAGAGGCAACAAATGAAAACAAAATAACAGAAGAACATCAGGAAAGAGTTGCATCCCCATATACAAAAGCAATACCAAAAATTAAAACTACACCATATATCATTGCGCTTGTAATTGCATTTATACTAATGCTAATAGCACTTATATGGAGTATTAGACAAGTAACAACAATGAATACAACAAGTTATATAGTAATAAGATAGGAGTTTTTTATATGAATTTACCAAACAAAATAACTATGGTTAGAATATTTTTAGCAGTAATAGTTTTAGTACTTTTAATGTTTCCATACGGTCAAATAGGAGTTAATGTTCCAATTTATAAAGTAGGAGCTAATGTAACAATAAGTTTAAATTATATTGTAGCGGGAGTATTATTTATTATTGCATCAATTACTGACTTTTTAGACGGAAATATTGCAAGAAAAAATAATTTAGTAACAGATTTTGGAAAAGTAATGGATGCTATAGCAGATAAAGTTTTAGTTAACGGAGTATTAATAATTTTAGCATATAATGGTAATATTCCATTAATTATACCTGTAATAATAATTACAAGAGATACTGTAGTAGATTCTATAAAAATGGTTGCAGGTTCAAAAGGAAAAGCCGTAGGAGCAAGTATTTGGGGAAAATTAAAAACAATATGTATGATGGTTGGATTAAGTTTAGTTTTCTTTTCAAATATACCATTTGAATTAATAGGATTTAGATTAGATTATATACTACTTATAGCAGCAACTATTCTATCAATATATTCTGGAATTCAATATTTTATAGTAAATAAAAAATACTTTATAGAAGACAAATAAAAGTCTTCTATTTTTAATTAATACAAATTTTTAAAATTAGTAATACATTTGTTCGTAAAAAGTGTTGACAAATATTTTTTTACTTGTTACAATTAATTTGTAAGGAGCTAGAATATGAAAACTATAAAAGATATAACTGATAAAGATAAAGCATTAGAACAAGTTCTTGCTGATATCGAAAAACAATTTGGTAAAGGTTCAATAATGAAATTAGGAGGAAATGAACATTTAGAAATAGAAACAACATCCAGTGGTTCATTAGGGTTAGACATAGCACTTGGTGTTGGTGGATTTCCAAAAGGAAGAATAATTGAAATTTATGGACCAGAAAGTAGTGGTAAAACTACTATTGCATTACAAGCAGTTGCAGAAGTACAAAAAAAAGGTGGACGTGCTGCTTTTATAGACGCGGAACATGCGTTAGACCCAGTATATTCAAAACAATTAGGAGTAAACATTGATGAATTATTACTTTCACAACCTGATACAGGAGAACAAGCACTAGAAATTTGCGAAGCATTAGTAAGAAGTGGAGCAGTAAATATCGTAGTAATTGACTCAGTTGCAGCACTTGTTCCACAAGCAGAAATTGAAGGAGAAATGGGCGACTCACACGTTGGACTACAAGCAAGGCTAATGAGTCAAGCACTTAGAAAATTAAGTGGAACAATAAATAAAACTAATACGACAGCAATATTTATAAATCAATTAAGAGAAAAAGTTGGTGTATTATTTGGAAATCCAGAAACAACTCCAGGTGGAAGAGCATTAAAATTTTATTCAACAATAAGATTAGATATCAGACGTGGAGAACAAATTAAACAAGGTGATAGTATTATAGGTAATAAAACTAATATAAAAGTTGTTAAAAATAAAGTTGCACCACCATTTAAAACTGCAAGTGTTGATATAATGTATGGAAAAGGCGTTTCAAAATCGGGAGAAATAATTGATATAGGAAGTAGCATTGACATAGTAGAAAAAAGTGGAGCTTGGTATTCTTATAAAGGTGAAAAAATTGGACAAGGTAGAGAAAATGCAAAACTATATTTAGAAAACAATCCAAAAGTTAGTGAAGAAATAGAACACCAAATTAGACAACATTTTGAGTTAGAACCAAAAAAATAATTTAAAAAGCCAAATCAACTTGGCTTTTTAAAATTGTTGCAAAATAACAAAATAAATTTTATAATAAGAATATAAGTAATTAGAAGTATAAATTATTTATAAATAGATGGAGGAAATTATGGAATTAACAATAACTTCCATAATCACTCTTATAATTGGTTTATTTATTGGTGCAGTTACAATTTTTATAATTGTAGTTGTAACTGGCGCTGGAGCAGGAAAAAAAGCTGAAAAATTATTAAATGATGCTAAAAAAGAAGCAGAAAAGCATAAAAGAGAAGAAATGTTACAAAATCGAGATAATATGCTAGAACAAAAAGATAATAATTTAAATGCTTTACAAAAAAATATCCAAGAAAAAGAGTTGAGAATGGATGAACTACTAAAACAAGAAATGGAAAAATTAGAAGGCATTGCAAAATTTACAAAAGAACAAGCACATAAAATGATATTAGACAGAGTAGAAACTGATATGTCTAAAGAAATTGCTGAATTAATTAAAGAAAAAGAAGCGGAAGCAAAACTTGAAGTAGATAAAAAAGCAAAAGATTTACTAGTAAATAGTATGCAAAGATATTCTAATGATGTTACAAATATTCAAACTGTTACAACAATTGAATTACCAAACGATGATATGAAAGGTAGATTAATAGGAAGAGAAGGAAGAAATATTCGTACTATAGAAGCTATAACAGGAGTTGACTTAATAATTGATGACACTCCAGAAGCAATAGTAATATCTTCATTTGATCCGTTAAGAAGAGAAATTGCTAAAATAACTATAGAAACTTTAATCAAAGACGGAAGAATACACCCAACTAGAATAGAAGAAATATATGATAAAGTTTGCTCAGATATGAATTCTCAAATTATTGAAATTGGTAATAATACAATAGTAGAATTAGGATTAACTAAATTTGATCCTGAATTAGTAACACTAATTGGAAAATTAAATTTCAGAACTAGTTATGGACAAAATGCTCTACAACATTCAAAGGAAGTAGCACATCTATCAGGATTAATTGCAGCAGAGTTAGGAGAAAATATCACTTTAGCGAAAAGAGCAGGATTACTTCACGATATCGGGAAATCAATAGATTATGAAGTCGAAGGAAGTCACGTTGATATCGGTGTTGATATTGCCAAAAAATATAAAGAAGATAATATAATTATCAATTCTATTGCATCTCATCACGGAGATACTGAATCAAAAAGTATAATTGCAGTAATAGTACAAATTGCTGATACATTATCAGCAGCAAGACCAGGAGCACGTAATGACTCAATGGAAAATTATATTAAAAGATTAGAACAATTAGAAGAAATAGGAAATAGCTTCTCTGGAGTAGAAAAAACTTATGCAATGCAAGCTGGCAGAGAAGTAAGAGTAATTGTAAAACCAGATGAAATAGATGATTTAACTAGTTTTAAAGTTGCAAGAGATATTAAAGACAAAATAGAAGAAACAATGCAATATCCTGGAACTATAAAAATTACTGTAGTAAGGGAAACTAGAGCAGAAGAAATAGCAAAATAAAAATTTAGGATCGCCTAAATTTTTTTTAATATATTATATTCATTTATAAAATAATTATCAGTCATACCAGCAATATAATCAATTATAATTCTTTCATTAGAATTATTCTTTATATATTCTAAAGACATTTCATTCAAAAAACATTTATAAATATTATATTCATTAATATTATTATTTAAAATCATTAAACACTTATCAAAAACAACGTTAAACATCATTTCGTATTCATTTATTTGATCTTTACTATTAGATTTTAAATAAATATTCATATAATTAAAACTAATTAACTCATTAAGTGCATCATAAATATCATCACTTAAAGCAATATAATTTTTACCAATTGAATTATTAATAATATCTAATATCAAAGTATTAACAATTTCCCTATTATTTCTTCCAAGTTTATCTAAAATAGTTTTAGGAATATCATCTCTAGATATTATATTAATTTCTATAGCATCTTCTAAATCCCTTCCAATATATCCAATAATATCACTAATCCTAACAACACACGCTTCAAGAGACATTGGTATTAAATTATTACAAATTTCTTTACTCTTATATGAATTATTATAATCATTTAAAAAATCTTCTTTATTTTTACTTTTATAGATATATTTTTTTAATAATTTTTCTCCATTATGACATAATATTCCATCTAAAACTTGAATAGAAATATTTTTTCCTTCACCATAATTTTCAACATTCATTAAATTTCTAACACTTTGAATATTATGCATAAAAATTCCTTGATTATGTTTTATAGATATTTTATTTAAAATAGCTTCACCAACGTGACCAAAAGGAACGTGGCCTAAATCGTGTCCTAAACTTATAGCCTCTATTAAATCTTCATTTAAATTTAATGCTCTACCAATTGTCCTAGCAATTTTACTTACTAATTGTACGTGAATAATTCTTTTTGATATGTGATCATTACTAGTATTGGAATAAACTTGAGTTTTATCACTATATCTAGTATAAGATAAACTATGTATAATCCTATCAATATCTCTATAATATTCTGGTCTTATATCACTTATATTTTCATTTATTCTAATAGCATCACTACTTAAAGTAGCATAAGGACTAAGTAACTTTTCATATTTAACCATATTATCTTTTATATTCATAACATCACCTTTAATGTATTATAACATAAGTATCAATATTTTGAACAAATACATATAATATCTTGTAAAAGGAGTGTTTATGAAAAAAATAATAATAAGTATTATTATCTTAATAATTGTAATTACTACAACAATTATAATTATTAATAAAAAAGATAATAAAAGTAATTTAACAAAAGTAAAAGTTGCAGAGGTAACTCATTCTGCATTCTATGCACCTTGGTATGTAGCAATAGAGAAAGGATATTTCAAAAATAATGGACTTGATATTGAAGTAATACTTACTAGTGGTGCAAATAACGTAGTTGCTGCTGTTTTATCAAACGATGTAAATATAGGACTATGTGGACCAGAAGCAACTATATATATTTATAATGAAGGAGAAAAAGACTATATAAAAACCTTTTCAGGTTTAACAAAAAGAGATGGACAATTTATAGTGTCTAGAAAAAAAGAAGAAAATTTTGATATTAATAACCTAAAAAATAAAGAGGTATTAGCAGGAAGAATAGGTGGAATGCCTGAATTAAATTTTGAAAATGCTTTAAGAAATAGTAATATATCAGTAAATGATGTAAACATCAATACAACAATAGACTTTGCATCTTTAACTGGAGCATTTATAGGTGGTACTGGAGATTATGTAAATTTATTTGAACCAAATGCAACTAAATTAGAAAATTTAGGATACGGTTACGTAGTAAAATCTATAGGTATCCTATCTGGTGAAATGCCATACACAGCATTTAATGCAAGAAAAAGTTATATTAATAATAATCCTAAAGTTATAAAATCTTTTGCAAAATCTATAAAAGAAGGTTTAGAATTCGTTAGTAAGAATGATTCAAAAACTATAGCAAATACAATTATAAATCAATTCCCAGATACATCAATAAATGATTTAATAAAAATAATAGATAGATATAAAGAAAACGATTCTTGGCTTGAAACACCTTATATTAGTGAAGAAAGTTTTAAAAACTTATTGAATATTATGATTGAATCTAATCAAATAAAAGAATATGTTGATTATAACGATTTAATCATTAATTATTATGAATAATAATGTTTTAGAAATTAAAGAATTATGTAAAACATATTATACTAATTTAGGGTGTGTTGAAGCACTAAAAAATGTAAATTTAGAAGTAAAAAAAGGTGAGATATTAGGTGTAATAGGAAATAGTGGTTGTGGAAAAAGTACTTTACTTTCAATATTGGCAAAACTAGATAAATATACTAGTGGAGAAATAAAATCTTTAAAAAAAGACTATGTTGTAGGTTATATGTTACAAAACGACGCTTTATTTCCTTGGCTAAACATATTAGATAACGCAACACTTGGTTTAAAAATAAAAGGTATTAAAACAAAAGAAAATATAGACTATACAAAAAAACTATTAGAAAATTATGGCTTAAAGGATTTTATGTACAAATATCCCAGTAATCTATCTGGTGGTATGAAACAAAGAGTAGCCTTAGTAAGGACACTGGCAATAAAACCAGATATATTATTACTAGATGAACCATTTTCAAAATTAGATTTAATTACAAGATTAGATATTAGTAACGATGTATATAAAATAATAAAACAAATGGGTATTACAACTATAATAATAAGCCACGATATTGCAGAATGTATTAGTCTTTGTGATAGAGTAGCAGTAATGTCAAAAAGACCAGGTACAATAAAAAATATTCATAAAATAAATCTATTAAACAAAACAATTCCATCAAAAAATAGAACAGACGAAAAATTTTATTATTACTATGATATTTTGTGGAAGGAGATAGATAAATGAATGAGTTAAGAAAAAAACTAAAAACAGAAAAATACACAATAAAAATATTACAATTTACAATAGGAATATCATTTATATTAATATGGGAATTATTAAGTAGATTTAATATAATAAATAGTTTTATATTCTCAAGCCCCACAAAAATAGTAAAAACAATTATAGATTTATATTTAGAAAACAAACTATTAACAAACATATATGTTACATTAATGGAATTATTTATATCATTTGGTTTAGGAAGTATTATTGGATTTGTAATAGCACTAATTTTTTATAGATTTAATATAATAAAAAAAATATTTGACCCATATCTAACATTACTTAATAGTCTTCCTAAAGTAGCCTTAGGTCCACTTTTAATAATATGGATAGGAGCAAATAATAAATCAATAATAGTTATGGCTTTATTAATAAATCTTATAGTATCAATAGTAGGCTTCTATAACGGTTTTATTAATACTGATGAATATAAAATTAGTTTATTAAAGTCCTTCGGAGCAAATGAAAGACAAATAATATTTCATCTAGTAATACCAGAATGTCTAGAAAACATATTCTCTACATTAAAATTAAATATATCTATGTCATTAATAGGAGTAATAATGGGAGAATTCTTATCTAGTAAAAGTGGAATAGGTTATTTAATATTATACGGTACACAAGTATTTAATTTAAATTTAGTTATGGCAGGTATCACTTTATTACTTATATTATCTTATTTATTATATTTAATAATAAATACATTTGAAAAACGTTCATTAAGACATATGTAGAAAACTTAACTTTTTAGGTTTTCTTTTATTTTTATAATATCATAAGGTTTCTAAAACTATCACATTATAATACATCTTTTCATAAACACCCAAAAAAAATATTCACAAAATTTATATAATATAAAATAAAATACACTATGTTTTTAAAGCGTAAAAAAACTCTACTTGTGAAATCTTAAGTAGAGTTAATATGTAATAGACCAATCATCTATTACATAATTATTATTTCCAACTAGTAAAAATATATACATAAAAAATACTAATTTAATAAATAAACACAATACCATCTATCTATTTAATTGTAATTGGAGTGATAAAATGAGAAAAATCTTATTGCAATTTATAAATTGTTCCAATCTTTTTATAACGAATTAAATATAACAATAAAAGATAAAGTATTCTATTAACAGATAAAAACTATCCAAATTATCCAATAAGTGATGGAGAAATAACGTTTAAAATTTAAAAAAAATACCTTGTTTCATAACTAAACTAGAAACAAGGTTTTTGTATACAAAAAAAAGAAAATATTTAAAATATACAAAATTCATAAAAAATACATAAACCTATGATATAATTACTATAGTTTAGGAAGTGGTTTTATGATATATCTAGATTACGCTGCAAATACTCCAGTAGAAAAAGAAGTATTAAAAGAATTTGTAAATGCAACAACAAAATTTATTGCAAATCCAAACAGCACCCATCCACTTGGTATAGAAGCAAAAAAACAAATTGACAGTGATAGTAAAATAATAAGTTCATATTTTAATATAAATCCTGAAAGTATAATATATACAAGCGGATCAAGTGAATCAAACAATTTAGTAATAAAAGGTATAGCTGACATAAATAAAGATAAAGGACGTCACATAATAATTTCTGCTATTGAACACTCAAGCATAATAGCACCGTGTAATTACCTAACAACAAAAGGATATGAAGTAAGCGTAATACCAATACTTCCTAATGGTGAAATAGATTTAGAAACTTTAAAAAATACCATAAGAGATGACACAATTTTAGTAAGCATATGTTATGTAGACAGCGAATTAGGAACAATACAACCTATAAATAAGATAGGTAAAATAGTAAGCAAATATCCAAACTGTTTATTCCATACAGATGCAACACAAGCAATAGGTAAAATAAATGTAGATTTTAAAAATGTAGATTTTGTTACATTTGCACCACATAAATTTTATGGACTAAATGGATTCGGTGCATTATTAAATATAAATAATAACAAACTTACTCCATTAATACATGGCGGTAAATCAACAACAATTTATAGAAGTGGTACACCAGTACTAGCTAACGTAGTTGCATTAAGAAAATCAATAGAACTTGCACTAGATAATTTAAATGAAAGATACGAAAAAATAACAAACCTAAATAACTATCTAAAAGAAGAATTAAGTATATTTTCTAAAGTACACATTAATAGTCCAAAAAACTCAATACCAAATACCATTAACTTTAGTCTAATAAATATGGACGCAAAAAAAATAGTAGAAGAATTATCAAAACAAGGAATTTGTTTATCAACAACATCTGCGTGTTCTTTAGGAAACACACCATCTAAATCTGTATATGCTATAACAAACGATTTAGAATTAGCAAAAAACAGTATAAGAATAAGTATAAGTCACTTAACAAAACTAGATGAGTTAGAAGAGTTTATAAAAACATTTAAAACTATATATGATAAGGAGTTAATCAATGAAAATAATTAAAATAAACGCTATGTGGTGTCCAGGATGCTTAATATCAAAAAGCATATGGAATGAAATAGAAAAAACTTATCCAAATAATGAATATATAAATTTAGATTACGATATGGACGATGAAATAGCAGAAAAATATAATGTAGGGGACATTTTACCCGTGGTAATAGTAGAAAAAGACAATAAAGAAATAAAAAGAATAATAGGAGAAAAAACAAAAAAAGAAATATTAGAAGAATTGAGTGATATATTATGAAAAAAATATTAGTACTTATTATATCATTATTTTTCTTTATACCAATAAGTGTAATGGCACTTAACAAAGATTATGAAGACGTAACTGCAAATATAGTAAATGAAAAAATAGAAGAAAACAAAATAAACATTTATCTATTTTATAGTTATACGTGTCCACATTGCCACGATGAAATAGAATATTTTAAAGAATTAGAAAAAAAATATGAAAATAAAATAAATATATATAAATATGAAGTATTAAAAAATAAAGATAATGCAGTGTTAATGAAAACAACAAAAAATTTATTTGATGTATCATCTACAGGTGTACCATTTACAGTAATAGGAAAAGAATACATATTAGGTTTTAGTGAAACAACCAAAGACCAAATAGATTATATACTAGACAACTATTTAAAAGAAGAAAATAACATCAAAAACGAAACACAAGAAAGAACAATCCCAATACTAGGCAAAATTGATGTAAAAAAAACAAGTCTTACTCTAGTAGGTATAATACTAGGTTTTATAGATGGATTTAACCCTTGCGCTATGTGGATTTTACTACTTTTAATTAATATGACAATAAGTATTAATGATAGAAAAAAAATGATAACTATCGGTTTAACATTTATTATAACAAGTGGAATAATATACTTTTTAAGTATGTTAGGAATAAGTGTAATACTAGACTTAACAATGGTTACCCTAGTAAGAGACTTAATCGCTTTAGTTGCAATTATCTTAGGAATTTACAACTTATACATTTACATAAAAACTAGAAAAGATACTGGATGTCACGTAGTTGATAAAGAAAAAAGAAAAGGCATAATAAAAAAAATAAACGATATCCTATCAAAAAAATCATCACTTTTAATGATACTCGGAACAATCGTTTTAGCATCAAGTGTAAATCTAGTAGAATTAGCGTGTTCTTTAGGTTTTCCAACAATATATTTAGAACTACTAAGTATAAATAATATCCACGGTTTAGCAAAAATACTTTATCTAATTATATATATATTCTTCTATTTAATAGATGATTTAATAATATTTTTAATAGCAGTATTTACTCTAAAATCAAAAGGAATAAGTACTAGATACAACAAGTTAGTTAATTTAATTGGCGGAATATTAATGATTCTAATGGGATTACTATTGATATTTAAACCAAATTGGATTATGCTAAATTTCTAGGTGAAGTTTATGTATAAAGAAATTGAAAGAAGTATAATTAAAAAATATAGAAAAGAAATATGGGCAAAATTTATTTCTGCAATAAATGATTACAAATTAATAGAAGAAAACGATAAAATAATGGTCTGTATCTCAGGTGGTAAAGATTCATTTCTACTAGCAAAACTAATACAAGAATTAATGCGTCACGGTAAAATAAAATTTAATGCATTATTTGTAGTAATGGATCCAGGTTATAAAAAAGAAACAATAGATAAAATAAAAGAAAATGCACAATTATTAAACGTTCCAATAGAAATATTTAAAACAGATATATTCGAGGTAGCTAATAAATTAAATAAAGAACATCCTTGTTATATGTGTGCAAGAATGAGAAGGGGATATTTATATAGTAAAGCACAAGAATTAAAATGTAACAAAATAGCACTTGGACACCACTTCGACGACGTAATAGAAACAACATTACTTAATATGTTTTACGCTAGTGAAATAAAAACAATGATGCCTAAATTACATAGCGATAACTTTAAAGGTTTAGAACTAATTAGACCAATGTACTTAATTAAAGAAATGGATATTATCTCTTGGGCTAAATATAACAACTTAACCTTTATAAATTGTGCTTGTTCATTTACCGAAAGAAAAATTAATGTAGGTAAAAGAAAAGAAATAAAAGAACTAATAAAAGAATTAAGAAAAACAAATAAAGATATCGACTATAATATATTTAAATCTATGTCAAATATAAATTTAGATGCAATTATTGGATATCATAGCGATAAAAAAAATTATTTCTTTTTAGATGATTATAATAGTAGTGAATAACTACTTTTATTATGTTATAATGTATTTATAAAAGTAGGTGACTTATGAAAAAAGAAATAAAAGGGCTAACAAAAGAAGAAGTAAACGAAAGAATAAAAAACAATCAAATAAATTACTTAGATGAACCAAAAACAAAAACCGTAAAAGAAATAATAAAAACAAACACATTCACATACTTTAATTTTTTAAATATTTTACTAGGTAGTTTAGTTATAATAAGTGGTTTAATATCAGGTAGAATATTATATTCTTTAAAAAACTCACTATTTGTTGGTGTAATATTTACTAATACAATTATAAGTATTGTAGAAGAAATATTAGCAAAAAAAACAATAGATAAATTAAATGTAATTAATGATACACAAATAAAAGTATTAAGAGATGGACAAATTAAAAAAGTAAAAAGAGAAGAATTAGTATTAGATGACGTGTGTATATATAATATAGGAAATCAAGTAGTAACAGATTCAGTAGTTTTAGATGGAACAGTAGAAGTAAACGAATCCTTTATAACCGGAGAAGAAAAAGTAATAACAAAAAAAATTAATGATGAATTAATAAGTGGCTCATTTATAATTAGTGGTAAATGTATTGTTAGAGTAAAACATATAGGAAAAGATAACTACATTTCAAAAATAAGTAGTGAAGCAAAATATATAAAAAAGACTAATAGTATAATATATAATTCATTTGATAAAATGTTAAAAGTACTAAGTATTTTACTAATCCCCATAGGTGTCTTATTCTTTATAAATCAATTATTTATAACAAATAATGATATACCAAGTTCAATAATGAGTACCGTTAGTGCTTTAATTGGTATGATACCTGAAGGATTAGTACTATTAACTTCATCAGCAATGGCTGTAAGCGTAATAAGACTAAGAAGATTTAATGTATTAGTACAAGATTTATATTCTATAGAAAATTTAGCAAGAGTAGATGTTATATGTCTAGATAAAACTGGTACCATTACAGAAGGTATAATGGAAGTAAAAAACATTATTCCATATAAAAAAAATACTGTTGAAAACATAAAAGAAATACTAGGAAATTATATAACTGCATTAGAAGACCCATCACCTACATTTAAATCAATAGAAAATTATGTAGAATCTAAAAAAGATTACGAAGTAATAGACACACTAAACTTTTCTAGTATAAGAAAATATAGTGGTGTAAAATTTAAAAACGGCACTTATTTCCTAGGAAGTCCAGAAAATCTTTCAAATATGGATTTTGAAATAATAAAAGAATATCAAAACGATTATAGAGTTTTACTACTAGCAAAAGGTAAAGAATTAAATAACATAGAAGATATAATACCTATAGGTTTTATATTAATTCAAGATAAAATTAAAGAAAACGCCTCTGTTACATTAGAATATTTTAAAAAACAAGGTGTAGATATAAAAATAATAAGTGGAGATAATCCAAACACAGTATCTAAAATAGCATCTCGTGCTGGTATAGAAAATATAAAAAGTATAGATTTATCAAAAATAAATGAAGAAGAAATACCAAAAATAATTAAAGAATACAACGTATTAGGTAGAGTAAAACCAAGTCAAAAAAAATTAATAATAAATGCACTTAAAGATGATGGACACTTTGTTGCAATGACCGGTGATGGAGTTAATGATTGTCTAGCATTAAAAACAGCAGACTGTTCTATTGCAATGGCAAGTGGTAGTGAAGCAGCAAAAAACGTAAGTCAATTCGTTTTACTAGATTCTAAAATAGATAATTTACCAAAAATTTTAAAAGAAGGAAGAAGAAGTATAAATAATATCGAAAGAAGTTCATCTTTATTATTAAGTAAGACAATATTTACAATATTATTAATACTTGCTTGCGTTTACTTATCAACGGAATACTTCTTTATACCAATACATTTAACACTTATAACAATGTTTACCATTGGAATACCATCATTTATTTTAGCACTAGAACCCAATAACGAATTAGTAAAAGGTAACTTTTTACTCAAAGTATTTATGAAAAGTATCCCTAGTGCATTAACAGTAGTATTTAATGTAATAATAATAAAATTATTCGAAATACATTTTAACTTAGATCCTGATCTTTGTAGTACATTAACTGTATTCTTAACAGCAACAACTGGTTTCATATTTTTAAATAACATTTGTAAACCATATAATATTTTAAGAATATGTTTAATGGCTTTCCTATTTATTGGATTTGGTTACTGTGCAATATATCAGTATAGTTTCTTTAACATTAGTTACGTAAATAGAGATACAATACTTATATTTATAGTATTATTTATATGCAGTATGTATATTTTTGATAAACTAAAAGCATTAACAAGCTATATTTTAAAAAAAACTAATAACATATAAGGAGAAATGAAATGAATATAGAAGAAATAAAACAAAGTATAATTATTGATAATGAAAATGAATTAAATAGAATACTAGAACAAATGATTAAAACTAATAAACAGAGTCCAGAATATTATGCTATGTCTAATAAAAAAAATATATTAGATAAAGAATTAAATAAATTAAATACTCTAACAGAAGAAAATATAAATAAGTTTATGAATAAAACTGAACTATTAGATGATGACATACTTATTGTAAGAGAACATTTAAGTAATTACAAAACAAAAATGGAAGACATAAAAAAACATATTTTTAATGGTTTTACTATACCAAAATCTTTATTAGATAGAAAAGATAGATTAGAAGTAATAAAATTTAAGAGTGAAAGTGACATAGATTTAGGTATAAATATATTAGAAGAAAAAATTAGTGAATTCGAAACACACATAAATAGCTACTACGAAAAAATAAAATATTTTAGCTATATAGATTATGTTTTATTTAAAAATAATTTAGAAAACAATAGATTAAATTTAAAAATTGATTTAGAAAAATTCAAAAACTTAGGTGTTGATAATATAATAGATAGATTAATGATTATGTATGATGAACTAAATACATTAAATAATAGTAAATTTAAAAACAAAATAAAGGATGAAAAAATAAAATTATTAGAAGATAGAATAGAAAAATATTTAGGCTATATAATTAGAAATATAGAAAGCTATGTAATAAGAAGTTTCGAAATAGAAAATATATATTTAAATTTAGATATAGAAGAATCTTCAAAAGAAAATAAAAATTTTGATAAATATTATAAAGAAATATCAGAAAAGATAAAAGAAAAATATAATATTTACAAAAAAACATTAAAAGTATTAAATATGTTTAAAAATAATTATATAAAAGGAATAAAACTATCTTATGAAAAAAGTTTAATTAATTCTAATGTTAACTCATCAAATATAAAAAAATATACAAGTGAAGACTTTATGGATACACCATTAGATGAATTAGATAATAAAATAGCTTTTTCAAACCTAAAAAATAAAATATTACAAAAAGAAAAAATTAGAAAGATATAAAATATGATACAAACTAAAAAAAATGGAGAATTAATAATAATTTCAGGTACAACGTGTGCAGGAAAAGGAACAATAATAAAAAAATTATTAGAAAGAAATAATAATGTTACATTAGCAACCTCCTATACATCAAGACCCATACGTCCAAAAGAAATAAATGGAAAAGATTATTATTTCATATCTAGAAAAGAATTCGAAAATAAAATAGAAAACGGAGATTTTTTAGAATATGCACGTGTAAGATACGGAGAATATTTTGGAACACCAAAAAAAGAAGTTATAGATTTACTAAATAGTGGAAAAGATGTAATATTAGAAATAGACGTAGTAGGTGCACAAATTATAAAAGAAAAATTTCCAAATACATTATTAATTTTTATATTAGCACCATCAATGGAAGAAGTAAAAAAACGTATACTAAATAGAAAAACAGAAAATCAAGAACAAATAATAGATAGATTTAAAACTGCATACAAAGAAATAAACGAAATAAATAAATACAATTATGTTGTAATAAATGATGACATAGAAAAATGTTTAGAAAAAGTAGAAGCAATATTAATATCAAATAAATGTAGAGTTGATAGAATAGAATCAATGTATGTAGAAAACGAAGAAGAATTTATGCACGAATTATTAATGGATGAAGAATTTATAAATTTAAAAATAGATTATGGAGAATAGTATGTTAGGATTAGCTTTAGAAGGTGGAGGAGCAAAAGGCTCTTATGAAATAGGTGCTTACATTGCTCTAAAAGAATTAGGTTTTAAATTTGATGCAGTAGCAGGTACATCTATTGGTTCACTTAATGCTGCATTAATTGTGCAAGATGATATGAAATTAGCAAAAAATTTATGGTTAAACGCTAATAGCGAAATAGTTGGAATAAATAAAGATTTAGTTAATTTAAATAAAAACTTCAAATTAACAAAAGATAGTCTAAAATTTTCTATAAATGAAATTACAAAAATAATAAAAAACAAAGGATTAGACACATCCAAATACACAAATATTATTGATACATATATAGATGAAACTAAAATTAGAAATAAAAAAACAAACTATGGTTTAGTGACTGTACGATTAAAAGATTTAAAACCTTTAGAATTAACTATAAAAGAAATACCAAATGGAAAACTTGCAGAATATATAATGGCATCAAGTTACTTACCAGTATTTAAAATGAATAAAATAATAGATGATTCTTATTATTTAGATGGTGGAGTAGCCAACAATTTACCAATTACTTTACTTGAAAAAATGGGATGTAACGAAATTGTGGCAATAAGAATTGATGGAGTAGGTACTAACAAAAAAAAGTTATTAACACAAACAAAAATAACAGAATTAAGTCCAACAAAAAAAACAGGCCCTGTTATTATGTTTGATAATAATGATATAAGAAATAATTTTTATATGGGATATTACGATACATTGTTACACTATAAAAAACTAGATGGATTTACATATTATTTTAAAAAGTTTAACTTTTATAATTATTTAACAAGAAACACAAATAAAAATTTAATAAACCTAATAAAATTAAAATATAAAACACCAGATATAAAAGATACAATATTAAAAAGTATAGAAGAAATATTAGAACAAAACAAAATAGAATATTATAAAATATATAAAATTCCAAAAATAATACAATACATAAAAAAAAATAACTTAAAAAGTAAAAATAATTTAGTAACAGAATTTGTATATTCTCTAAAATTTTTATAAGTAAATTTATTCTTGAAAAATAAATAGAAAAAATATATAATAAACTAAGTTGAAAGAAGGCAATTTTATGGGTAGAGCATATGAAGTAAGAAAAGCAAGCATACAAAAAACTGGTGCTGCAAAAGCAAAACTATATAGTACTTTCGCAAAAGAAATATATTTAGCTGCAAAAGGAAACCCTGAATTAGAAAGTAATATACACTTAAAAAGATTAGTAGAAAAAGCAAAAAAAAGTCAAGTTCCAAGCGATATAATAAATCGTGCCATTGATAAAGCAAAAGGAGCAGGGCAAGATAACTACGAAACTGTTATTTATGAAGGATTTGGTCCAGGTGCAAGTACATTAATTATAAAAACATTAACTGATAATGTTAATAGAACAGTAGGCTTCGTTAGAGCAGCATTTAATAAAGTTAATAAAAGTTTAGGAGTAACAAATAGCGTTAGTTATAACTATGACTATCTAGGTTTAATAGGATTTAAATACGATTCTGAAGAAGTTATATTTGAAAAACTTTTAGACGAAGGAATAGAAATAATAGATTTAGAAAAAGAAAACGATTTAGTACTAATAACATGTAACCCAACAGATATTCACAAAATTAAAGATGTTTTAGAACAAATCGTACCTAATATAGATTATGAAATTGACGAAGTAGGAATGTATGCAAAAGATAAAGTAAAACTTACTGGAGAAGATAAAGAGTTATTCTTAAGACTATACAATTTATTAGATGATATAGAAGATGTTACAGAAATATATCATAATGTAGAACTTGATTAAGTTCTTTTTTCATATTAAATTCATAAATTTGATATAATATATTTAATGTTGAGGTGAATTATGAAAGTATTAATAGTAGATGACGAAATATTAATTAGAAATGTAATTAAAGAATATTTAAAAATAGAAAATTTTAAATATGATGAAGCAAGTGATGGACAAGAAGCAATCAACTTAGCAACAACCAATAATTACGACTGTATTATTATGGATATTATGATGCCTAACTTAGATGGATATAGTGCTATAAAACAAATAAAAAAAGTAAGTGACGCTAAAATAATTGTACTAAGCGCTAGAACAGAAGAATTTGACAAACTATCAGGATTTGATTTAGGTATTGACGACTACGTTACAAAACCATTTAGTCCAAAAGAACTTATTGCAAGAATAAAAGCAGTATGTAAAAGGAATAAACAAGAAAATATTATATCTGTTGGAACTATAAAATTAAATGAATTATCAAGAACAGTAGAAATTGATGGTAAACCAGTCGATTTAACACATACACAATTTGATTTATTAACACTATTTTTAAAAAATCAAGGAATAGTTTTTAAAAGAGAAATGATAATAGATAAAATATGGGGATACGATTATATGGGAGAAGACAGAACTATAGATGCTCACATAAAATTACTTAGAAGTAAATTAGGAAAATATAAAGACAATATAAAAACAGTACACGGAGTAGGTTATAAATTTGAATATAACGAAGAATAAAAATAGCATACAACATAGTACTCTAAAATGTTTAATAATATTTTCAATAATAATATTACTTTTAATGTATACAAGCCAAATACTCTTTTTAAAACTATTCTATGAAAGATACCAAATAAAAAATATAGAAAACGTAATAACAAAATTAACAAAAGAAACATATACAAGTGAAGAACTAGAAAAACTAGCCTACAAAAATAATATCTGTATGGAATACATATATAATGATAACGTTTACCTATTTAACTCACTAAATAACAATTGTTTATTAACTAATAAAAATACAAACATAACTACATTTATAAAAAACTTCATTTCTAACAATAAAACAAAAGAAATAATAAAATTAAATAATCCACTAAATAATTCAAAAAGTATATTATATAATTTAAAATTATCAGACAACGAATATATATTTATGAACACTGCCTTAGAAGATGTAAATAGTACAACAAGTATTCTAAGAGGACAATTAATTTACATAACATTAACTGTAATATTATTGTCAATAATAGTGTCAATATATCTATCTAAAACATTAAATAAACCGATAATTAATATTACAAAAGAAGCAAAAAAATTAGCAAGTGGAAACAAAGAAATAAATATTCCAAAAAGTCATATTAAAGAAATAGATGATTTAAGAGAAGCAATATATTATGCTAATAAAGAAATAAATAAAACAGATGAACTAAGACGTGATTTATTAGCAAACGTATCACACGATTTAAAAACACCACTAACAATGATAAAAGCCTACGCTGAAATGATAAGAGATATAAATAAAAATGATGAAGAAAAAAGAATAGAAAATCTAAATATTATTATAGAAGAAACAGATAGATTAACTATATTAGTAAATGATATATTAAACTTAAGTAAATTAGAAGCCAATAAAGAAACATTAGAAATAACAGAGTTTGACTTAACAGAACTAATAAAAAATATAGTAAGAAAATACAATATCATAAAAGAAACGGAAAACTACAACTTCATATTAAATCTACCTGAAAAATCTTTAGTAAAAGGTGACATTAATAAAATTTCTCAAGTTATATATAACTTAATTAACAACGCTATAAATTACACAGGTGACGATTTAAAAGTAATAATAGAAGTTATAGAAAAAAAGAAAACTTATCTTGTAAATATAACAGATACTGGAAAAGGAATAAATGAAGACGAAATAAAAATAATATGGGATAAATATTATAAAAACGAAAAAAATCATAAAAGGAATAAAGTTGGAACGGGAGTAGGTTTATCAATTGTAAAAAACATATTAGATAAACATAAATTTAAATATGGGGTTAAAAGTGAAATAAATAAATATACAACCTTTTATTTTGAAATTGATAAAAATTCATAAAATATTCATATAAATTTATTATTCTTATTACAGAAAAAAGAAATTTTTTATTATTTTTACTAAACTTAACTTTACCTTATGTTAAAGAATCCTATACACTGAAAGTAAACTCACACTATTTTTTATTTCTTTTTTCTAAAAGTACAGTTAATAATTGTACTTTTTTTATTGAAATTTTAAAAATTTTATGATAACATTTTTATAGTAAAGGAAGATGTTAAATGAAGGATAATAATAAAGGTTCAATGATAATTTTAACCGTAATCGGTATAGCAACACTTTTAGTTGCAGTAATAGGTGCAACATTTGCGTATTTTACAGTTACGATTAAAGGAAATCCAACTGCACCAAACGTAACAGTACAATCAAAAACTTTAGGAGTTATAGAATTTGAAACATTAAATCAAATTAATTATACAAACTTAATACCAGGAAGACCTGTTTGGGAAACAGGACAAACACCAACAAACAAATTAAATTTTACAGTTACAAGTGCTGTTGATGCTTCAAGTAATGAAAAATATGTTGTTTGGTTAAATGTAGATTCAAACGATTTTGTTACAGATAATGTAGTATATTTATTAACGGAAACAGAAAAAGGTACAAATAGTGTATTAGGTGGGCAATATTTTACAGACGACAATTACGTTAACCATACATTTGCAGGAGATACTACACCAACAAAATTAGGATTTATAAAAGCTGGATTTACTGGAAAAATGAAAATAGGTACTGCAGAATTAGGAAGCCTAGGTTCAAAAGATAAATGGGAATTTGAAATATGGGTAAATGAAATTGGTAAAGAACAAAACGAAGACCAAGGTAAAACAATAAGAGCATATATAACAATAGACTTAGAAGATCCAGAACCACAAACAAACGAAAAAAATTATGATCCAACAAAAGATCAAACTCCATAGTGAGTTTTTTTCTTTGAATTTATCATTGAATTATTTAATATGTTAATATATAATAATTATAGAAACTAGTTCGGTGATAAAATGGAAAAAATGAATAAAAGGGAAAAAAGAAAATTAATTAGATATTACATTAATAAAATAAGTAAATTGTTTTCTTATGCAATAATCGTTGCATTAATATTTTTAGGTATATTTTTTGCATATTACTTTGTATCACTAAAAATGTATGAAAAAAATCCAACAATAAATATACCAAAGTTTGGATTATATACAATAATAAGTCCTAGTATGGAACCAAATGTTAGGGTTTACGACGTTGTAGTAGACTTAAATATATTTAGTGAAAAAAGCATAAAAGAAGGAGATATAATTACATTTATCTCTAATAGTAATGTATCTAAAGGATTAACAGTAACCCATAGAGTAGTTAAAGTAATAACAAATGCTGATGGAACAAAATCATATTTAACAAAAGGAGATAATAACTTAAAAGTTGACCAATCACCAGTAAATTACGATGATATACTAGGAAAAGTATTATTTAAAATTCCACAACTAGGAAGAATACAATTCTTAATTGCAGACAAATTTGGTTGGATACTAGTAGTTTTATTACCAGCATTAGGAGTAATTATATATGATTTTATAAAACTATTTAGACTCTTAGCCTTTAATAGTAAATTTATGAGATTAGGTGCTTATAATAAAAAAATAGAAACTGAAATAGATGTAGACGATTTAAATCAATTAAGAACAGGTTTAAGTACAGTAAAAAAATTCTATAAAAGAGATAATAAAGAAGAGTATCGTTAGATACTTTTTTTAAATTTGATATCGACAAATTTTTTTGATATAATATAAATTGTGATAATTATGAGAAAGATAGCAATACAAATATTTATAGTAATAATAGGAATAATGCTTTCAGTAGCAGGCTTCCTAGGAGTAAGAAAATATTTCTATAAAAATTATTTTGAAAAATCAAAATATACATTAGCATATAATAACATTAAAGATATATCAAATTCTCCAAATATTATAGAAAATAATAATGAAGTAATAGATGAAAACTTAATAATTAATGAAGAAACTACTACAACTACTATGAAACCAATAACTACTATAGAAACCACTACTACATTAAAAAATAATACTACAGAAGAAGTTATAATAAATGCTCCTACTATAAAAGATAGTAGTGATATAGTTTTTGACGGACTAACTATAAAAGAGTTAACAGATAAATTAAATAAGAATTTAAATTCAAATTTAACAAATACAGGTTACTATTTTGCAGAGTATTATCTTAAAACAGGTTTAGATCCATATTTAGCAGTTGCAATAGTATTACACGAAACTGGATGCAAATGGACTTGTAGCAAATTAGTTAGAGAATGTAATAATGTTGGTGGAATGAAGGGTAATAGTGAAAAATGCAACGGTGGTTCATATTCAAAATATGATTCATTAGAAACTGGAATAAATGCATATTTAGACATGCTATACAATAGCTATTACAGTAAAGGACTAACAACTCCTGAATTAATAAATCCTAAATATGCTGCTAGTACAACTTGGAGTTCTAAAATAAATAATTATATAGAAATAATTAAAGCAAGTTAGTATTTACAAAAACGATAATTATGTTATAATAAATTTGTTAACGAAGAAAGGATTTACGCCCCTGGAGTTAAAACGTTAATCGCGTTAAGATATTAAAGTATGATACATTCATAGAATTAAGGTGGTACCGCGGTTTTTCGCCCTTAAACTATGAATGTTTTTTTTGGAGGAAATATGATAAAAAGAATTATATTTGATATTGATAATACACTGCTAGATACATATAAAGATTGTATAGAAACATATCAAAAATATGCTAAAAAAATAAAACTAAGTATTTCTGCAGAAGATATTTATAACATATTTGATGAGTACGAAAAAAATAACGGAAATTATAACAAAAATGATTTAGCAGTATTTTTAGGAAAAAAATTAAATATTAAATATACTGAATCTGATTTAAACGATTTATTAGATTTATATAGTAAACATTCAACTTTACTAAACGATAAAACAGAAGAAATATTTGCTTTTTTATCAGAAAAATATGAAATAGTTGCTCTTTCAAACTGGTATAAAGAAATACAATATAAAAGATTAAAAAAATCAAACATTAGTAAATATTTTAAAGAAATTTATGGTTTAGAAGATGGTATAAAACCAAATGAATTAGTATTTAAAAAATCTTGTGGAAAATATAAATATAATGAGTGTTTAATAATTGGTGATAGCATAAATAGTGATATTTTAGTACCAAAAAAATTAGGAATGAAAACAATTTACTTTAATAAAAATTTAAAAGAAAATAATAAAGAAGAAATAAATAACTTGTTAGAATTAAAAAACATATTATAGAAAGAAGGAATATTTATGAAATTATATGATGAATTAAAATGGAGAGGACTAATAAAAGATGTAAGTAGTCCAGATTTAGAAAACAAATTAAATAATGAAAGTATTACATTTTACTGGGGAACAGATCCAACAGCAGATAGTTTACATATTGGACATTATTCATCACTAATTACTGCAAAAAGATTAATGAGAGCAGGGCATCATCCAATATTATTAGTAGGTGGCGCAACAGGTTTAATAGGAGATCCTAGACCAACTGCAGAAAGAGAAATAATATCAAAAGAAACTGTAAACAAAAACTTTGCGGGCTTAAAAGAACAGGTATCAAGAATTCTAGAAGGAAAAGCTGAAATAGTTAACAATTATGACTGGATGCAAAATTATAATTATCTAGAATTTTTAAGAGATATAGGAAAATATATAAATGTTAATTATATGCTAGCAAAAGACATAATAAGTAGAAGACTAGAAACAGGTATAACTTACGCTGAGTTTTCATATACACTTATACAAGGTTATGATTTCTTACACTTATTTAAAGATAAAGGATGTATTTTACAAGCGGCAGGAAGTGACCAATGGGGTAATATTACTACAGGTATAGAATTAATAAAAAAAATAGAAGGTAAAGAAGCTTACGGATTTACTATGCCTTTAATATTAGATGCTAATGGAAATAAATTTGGAAAAAGTGAAGGAAATGCACTATGGTTAGATAAAACAAAGACTTCTAGTTACGAATTATATCAATATTTAATTAATTCGGATGATTCTAAAGTAGAAGAATATTTAAAAGTATTTACATTCTTAACAAAAGAAGAAATAGAAAAAATTATGACCGAACACAACGATGCACCACATTTAAGAATTGCACAAAAAAGATTAGCAAAAGAATTTATAACTGATTTACACGGCGAAGAAGAATTTAACAAAGCTTTAAAAATAAGTGAATGTTTATTTAGTGGAAAAATAAATGAATTAACAAAAGTAGAAATAGAAGATGCATTTAAAGGAGTACCAACTTTCAACTTAATATTAAATGAAACTATATTAGATACTTTAGTAAATAACAAAATCGCAGTTAGTAAAAGAGAAGCAAGAGAATTCTTAAATAATAATAGTATTACTATAAACGGAGAAAAAATAAATGATGAAAATACTATAATAAATGAAAATTTATTATTACATAAAAAATATTTAATCATAAGAAAAGGTAAGAAAAAATATTATATAGGAAAATAATTTAAATAATAAAAAAATATTATAAAAAACTATGCTAACTCTTTTTAATGATTAATTGTATAAAAAATATTTCTTTTAACCAAAATTACGTTGAAAGGAATTTTTTTATGAGCAAATACAAAGTAGATATTACAGGAATAAATACAAATGAATTAAAAGTATTAAAAAACAAAGAAATGTTAGAATTATTTTTAAAATATCAAAACGGAGATTTAAAAAGTAAAGAAGAATTAGTTAACGGAAACCTTAAACTAGTATTAAGTATTATAAAAAAATATAATAATGGAAAACACGACATGAATGACTTATTCCAAATAGGTTGTATAGGCCTAATTAAAGCGGTAGATAACTTCGATACATCATACAATGTACAATTTTCAACATATGCTGTGCCACTAATTTTAGGAGAAGTAAAAAGATTTATAAGAGATTCAACAGAAGTAAGAATAGCAAGAAGTATTAGAGATACAGCATATAAAATATTAAAGTTCAAAGATGAGTACTTATTAAAAAATGGAATCGAACCAAAAAACGATATAATATGTAAATCATTAGAAATAACTGATTACGATTTAGAATTAGCATTAAATAGTCTAAAAGAACCTATGAGTATTTTTGAACCAATATATAATGATGGTGGAGATACAATATATCTAGCCGATCAAATAGCAGACATAAAAAATACTAATGAAGATAGAGACACTCTAATTAGTTTAAGAAAAGCACTATTAAAAATAAAACAAAGAGAAAGAAATATACTAACTGATAGATATATAGTTGGAAAAACACAAAGCGAAATTGCAAGTGAACTTGGTGTTAGTCAAGCACAAATATCTAGAATAGAAAAAAGTGCCATAAATAATGTTAAAAGACTAATAAAATGACATATAATTTTAATGGTGATGTAATGAAAATAAGTGATTTACAAGATAAAGTTATAATAAATATAAAAGATGGAAAAAATATTGGCAAAATTGTTGACTTAGAAATATCAGAAACTGGAAATATTTTAAACTTTTATGCAATGCCAAGAAAACTATTTTACATATTTTCATCAAATAAAGAAACTATATTTACAATTAATGACATAAAAAAAATAGGAAAAGATGTAATACTTGTTGAATTATGATAAATAGTTTATAATTAATTAGGTGAGATGAATGCATAAAAAAATATACATACTAACAACTATATTTTTTATTCTTGATCAAATATCAAAATCAATAATAAGTACTTTTTTATCATTAAACGAAAATATAGTTATAATAAAAAACTTTTTTTCTATCAATTATATAAATAACAAAGGTGCTTCTTGGGGAATATTATCTAATGCTAGAATACTTTTAATAGTATTAAGTATAATATGTATAATAATTTTATTTAGATATATGAACACTTTTAAAATAAATAAAAGAAATATATTAGCATTTGGTATGATATTAGGTGGAATACTAGGAAATTTATCAGATAGAATATTTTTTGGATATGTAATTGATTTTTTAAATTTTAAAATAATTAATTATAATTTTCCAGTATTTAATCTAGCAGATACATTTATAGTTGTAGGTGTAATATTATTAATTATTGCAATAATAAAGGGAGAAGACAAAAATGGAAGTAAAAGTAACGGAAGAAAACGAAAGAATTGATAAATACATAGCAAAAACAACAGATTTATCAAGAACTTTAATATCAAAAATGATAGATAATGGTTTCATATTAGTAAATAATAAGAAAACAAAAAACAATTATAAAGTAAAATTAAATGATATAATAACAATAGATGAAAATTACAAAGAATCAACTGATGTTTTACCAGAAAAGATGGATTTAAATATTGTCTATGAAGATAATGATATATTAATTATTAATAAACCATCTGGAATGGTAGTTCATCCTGGAAATGGAAATTATAGTGGTACATTAGTAAATGGATTAATGTACTACACAAATAATTTGAGTAGTGTAAATGGAGAAATTAGACCAGGTATAGTACATAGAATTGATAAAGATACAAGTGGATTAATAATAGTAGCAAAAAATAATAAAGCACACGAAATACTAAGTAATTATTTTCAAAATAAAACAATAACAAGAACTTACATAGCATTAGTAAAAGGTGAATTAAAAACCAATTCTGCTACAATAGACGCTCCTATTGGAAGAAGTGAAAAAGATAGAAAAAAAATGGCTGTTACAAGCAAAAATTCTAAAAATGCTGTAACACATTTAACAGTTTTAAAAAGATATAAAGGATATACTTTAGTTAAGTTGAAACTAGATACTGGAAGAACTCATCAAATAAGAGTTCATATGCAATATATAGGCCACCCTGTATACAACGATCCAGTATACACAAATGATAAATGTAGTGAGTTTGGACAATTCCTACACTCTTATTCAATGGAATTTGTTCACCCAATAACAAAAGAAAAAATGTATTTTGAGTGTCCATTACCAGACTATTTTGAAGACTTTCTAAAATGTTTAGAAGAAAAATAAGTTTTAAGTGAACTTATTTTTTTAAATTATAACTTAAATACTTAAAAGTAATTAAAAGTAATATTGCATTAATCAAAGAAAAAATATAATTATTAAAATAAAATAATATAATATTAAAAGACTGTGTTATTATCCATATTAAAACATAACTTAATAAGATATCTTTATTATATAAATCATATTTAATTAAATTATATAAAAATAAAGATAAACAAAAATAGAATATTATTGATAAACTAATATAAATAGTAATTAAAAAATCTACATTTGTAATAAAAGGTAAAAAGATAATACTAAATAACCAAGGAACAAATAAAATACTAAAAGATATAATTTTTTTCATAGTCATTTCCTTTACTTAAAATTAACTTTGTTATAAAATATATATATGCAGGAAGGTGATATAAATGAATGGTTCTATTACAATTTCAGAAAAAGATGAGTTAATAATGAAACTTGTACATTATTTTGTAACTAAAGAAAATTACGCTCCTATTTTAGTTAATGGAGTACAAAATGAAATATGGTTAGAAAATTTAGACGCATATTATAAAATAATAAGAATTAATTCAAACTACATCCATAATAAAGAACAATATGATTTTGACTTATTTAAAGTAACAAACGTATGTAAACAAATTAGCAAAAAAACACTAACTAGGAAAATAAAAACATTAAATATTTTTACAGACGCAAACGAAAGTGTAAAAGTAGAAAATAATAAAAATATAGATAATTTAATTATTAATGATGCAGATGAATTAGAAGAAAGCAATGGACTTGTATCACTTTTTCCACAAATTAAAGAAGAAAATATTGATGGTTTACACGGGTTAGATTTTTTAGTAAACGTATCAAACGATATTAATAAAAAAACAGAAAATGATAATAAGTTTTATGAAAGTGTATTTAAACCAAAAAAAATTATAGCAACAAAAGTTTTAATTGGAATAAATATAGTGGTATTTTTAATAACATTTATTTTATCAAAAACAAACATTTTTGATGTATTTACTAAATTTGCATTGAATAAATATTACTTTCAAAATGGAGAAATATATAGATTAATTACGTGTGGTTTTCTACACGCAGATATTATTCACTTACTTTGTAATATGTATTCACTAAGTATTATTGGAACACAAATAGAAAACTTTATTGGAAAAAAGAAATTTTTAATAGTTTATTTCGTTAGCTTATTAACAGGAAGTTTATTATCTTGCATACTTAATACTGGATGGAGTGTAGGAGCAAGTGGTGCAATATTTGGATTAATAGGTGCTTTAGTATATTTTGGATATCACTATAGAATATATTTAGGCTCTGTTTTAAAAAACCAATTAATACCCTTATTAATATTAAATTTAGGAATAGGTTTTATAATACCTAACATAGATATAAGTGCACATATAGGCGGATTAGTAGGAGGATTACTTACTACAATGAGTTTAGGAATTGAAAAAAAATCAGACAAAAAAGATGTATTAAATGGAACAATATGCCTAATAACTTTAATATTATTTTTACTATTTATTTTATACACTCGTTAATTTGACAAAAGCATAAAAGTATGGTAAACTGTATCTACCAATGGGGGTTGGAAGTTACATAAAAAACAAAACTCCATTGAGGAGTTTTTAACATTTGACAAATTTAAATAAAAATGTTAAAATACTCTACAACTTTAGAAGTTTAGTACAGATTTAGTTCTTAGAAGGGGGATATGAGATATGTACGAAGAAACAAAAAGTGGCATAGATTGGAAAGGATTATTCTTAAAATTAGTTATTGCATTTTTAATAGTTTTAATAGCTATAAAAGGTTATAGTACTTTAAAAGGTAATAATGATGTTAAGAAAAACACTACAACTGAAACAACTGCAGAATCAAAAAGTTCATCAACTTTTACTGCAAACATTGAAAAATTAAGAGATGCTGGAGAAAAATATTTTACAGAAAACAAAGAAAAATTACCAAAAACTGAAGGTAATACTTCAATGGTAACTTTAAATGAGTTAGTAAAAAATGGTAATATTGAAGCCTTAGCTGATGAAGATGGAAAAACTTGTGACGGAGAAAGTAGTTACGTTACTGCCATTTCAGAAGGTAATAAAACAAAGATTAAAGCAAACTTAGTTTGTGGAAACGCTTCAAGTTACAAATTAGTTTATATGGGAGAAAATGATAGTAATACAGAAGTATCTCAAAATGTTAGTACAAATACTAGTACAAGCAATAGTAATACAAATAGTTCTAAAACTAGCAAAAGTAATACTTGTACATCAAACTGCGGAACACCAGTTAGTGTTAGTACAAATACAACAGTTTCTCAAAAAGTTTCAATAAGTAATGGAAATAAGAAGAGTTCATCTAATTCATCAAGAAATAATAACAATAATTCAAATAATAATATAGCTGACACTAGATATGTTACATATAGAGTAAGATTTGATAGTAATGGGGGAAGTAAAAGCTATGCTTCTCAAACAGTAAAAGAAAACGATAGAGCATATAATCCAGGAAGTACTTATAAGAGTGGTTACACATTCAAAGGTTGGTATTTAAATGGATATGAATATGATTTCAATTCTCGTGTTACAAGTGACATTACTTTAGTTGCTAAATTTACAAAAAATAGTAACAGCAGATATGATTATGATGATGATGATTATGATTATGATTATGATAGTACTGCTACTAAAACATATACAACAACTGTATATAGTATGGGATGGGATGCTTATACAACTAATTATATAAATGTTAGTCATACATTAAGAGTTCCAGAAACTTTAGCAAATAACAATAGAATTACAAGAATTAGAATTAAAAGTGTTTCATTCGATGAACCTTTGACTACATCAACAGAAATTAACAGATTCTATAACAGACATAGTGAAACATTCTTATACAGCAATAATGGTTTTGAAGCTCAAAATTTAACAACTAGAAATTTATCAAATATCAGATACGCTTCAGTAACAGCACAAAACAAATACTACAAAAGTTATAGAAATGCTTTAAATGAAGGCTTCAATGTTGAATGGAGTGCATATAACAGAAATATAACTGACTGTAGAGATAAATTCCATATCTATAATTATAATAACGATTCTTATATCGAAAATCTATGTGCTTATGGTATCATATACAAAGTAGTTTGGGAATATGAATATTATAGATAAAAAAAGTCTTGTCTAACAAGATTTTTTTTATTTCATATTTTATTTTACACAAATAAAAACCTCGTTTCATAGAAACGGGGTTGATATCATAAACACTATTTTTTTATCTCATTTTTAAATCCAACTATTACATATGGGTCTTTTTCCGTACCATTTCCTCTAACATTTGTATGTTCACTAATATTAATTACCAATCTAGCCATGCCAGTATTATTAGCACCAGTTGACATTATTGTTGAATTAATTTTATATACTTGACTAGTATTTGCTGAATTACCTGTAAGTGTCCAATATGAATTTTCAAAATCTGCTAAATAATTATAATTACTACAAGTAACTTCATCAGCATTTTTACAACTAGTATCTAGGCTTGCTAACAAATATTCATTTAATTGAAGTAACCCTAAATATTGATTATCAAGTGTTTGAGAACACTCAATTGAACCATCATTAACTGTTTCTTCTAAACTTCTTTTTCCAATACACAATGTTGTTTCTTTAATATAAGCTTTACCATCTTCACTTAATACACTATTATTTTTATAAATATCGTCTAATGTATCTTTAATCCTACTATTTATACCGTCTTTAACATAATTATTTTTACCAATAGAAGCACCAACTTCTTCATTGTATCTATCATCCCAAACTACAGGATCACGTCTACCGTCTTCTATTAATCTTATTGTTCCATCTTCATTTATTTTAGTTATTCTCCATTTTCTTTTATCGAATACTAAATAATTGTCTACTTTATCTCCTCTAAAATAATATTCATTTCCTATAGAATATAAACCATTACCACTTGTAACCTCTTTACTTATTATTGTATCTTTTAAATTAGAAGACTTATAAGTATTATCTGGAGTAGTACAATTTAATATAGGTGAATAAGAATAATAATTATTATTATTTTCTATATATAAAGTTCCACTACAACTAGTATTCTTTTTTAACATTTTTTCAGGATCTTTTATAATACCTTTAACAGTTAAATCATTAAGTGATAAACTTACTATACCATTTAAACTAGGTAATTCATCCTTATGTGTAGAATAATAACTCTTTGCTTTCTCCATTATTTTAGTTTCAAAAGTTTCAGGATCCATTTTGCTAGAACAAGAAGAAACTAAAAATAATAAGAAAAATATAATAACAAAAACTCCAAGAACCATATAAATAATCTTTTTCAATTTTTCATCCATTTAATCAACTCCTAGAATGAGTATATCATTATTATTTTTTTATTTCAATAATTCTTTTGCTTTTATTATTCCAATAAATATGATAAAATTTTTATAGGATGTGAAATATATGATAAAAAATAAAAATGATAAAAAAGAAGATAAAATAAAAATGCCTAAAACAAAAGTAAAAAAATTAAAATTAAAACATAGAAATTTAATTATTATAATTGCAGCATTGATAGTAGTGCTAGCAAGTATAATATTTATACCAAAATTAACAAAGAAAGAAGCACCTAAAAAAGATAACAAAATAGAAAAGAAAGACGAACCAAAATTAAAAATAATTGATTTAAATTCAAAATCTAGACCATATGCAGTAATGATTAATAATGTTGGAACAGCAAGACCATTACAAAGTGGTTTACAAGACGCTTATTTAATGTACGAAATAATAGTAGAAGGTGGAATAACTAGATACTTAGCATTATTTATGGATACAACAACAGAAAGAATAGGTTCTATAAGAAGTGCAAGACATTACTATTTAGATTATGCTTTAGAAAATGATGCAATATATGTTCATCATGGATATAGCCCTCAAGCATATAATGATTTCAGTGCATTAAAAGTTGATAGAATAGAAGTAAGTACACCAAAAACTGGCTGGAGAGATAAAACTTTAAAAGTTGCATCAGAACATACACTATTCACAAGCATAGAAAAATTAAATAATGGAATAGGAAGTAAAAGAACAGAAAGAAATAAAGATATATTACTAAATTATAGTGCTAAAGAAATTAATTTAGAAGAAACAGAAGATAGAGTAGTAGCTAACAAAGTTGTAATACCATATTCAGCTAACACAACTACAAGTTATCAATATAATCCAGAAGAAAAAGTATACTATAGATTTGTAAATGATAAAGAACACACTGATTACGTTACAAAAAAACAATACAATTTTAAAAATATTATAACTTACAAAGTTAAAAATTATACATTAGATGACGTAGAAACAAAAGGACGACAAGGAATAGATAATGTTGGTAGCGGAGAAGGATATTATATTACAAATGGATATGCAAGAAAAATCAATTGGAAAAAAGATTGTAGAGAATGTCAAACAGTTTACACATATAGCGATGGAAAAGAAATTACTGTAAATGACGGAAATACATTTATACAAATTCAACCATCTGATAAAACATTAACAATAGAATAAAAAGGATGATATTATGCAAGCGATACTAGATAATTATTTAGTAATAATTATTGTTGGACTATTTTTAGTATTTGCACTTATAGGTTATTTAATTGATATGTTAAAAAATAAAGATATATCAGATAATAACATTGAAGTACCTAAAAATATAGAACCAATAGAAGTTACTAAAATAGAAAATAATACAAATAACACAAATAATGACAAAGATGATTTACTAAAAAATTATGACAATGATACAATAAAAAAATTGTAAAATATATATAAAGGAAGATATTATAATCTTCTTTTTATAGATTTAATAAAAATATTTTGATATAATAAAATATATTATAAGGAGTGATAAAAAAATGACATTTACTGCAATATGGAATGTAATAACAAAAATTATAGATATTTGTTTAGTATGGATAATGTTTTATTTCATATTTAAAAACATAAAAAATAATGTAAAAATGGTACTTATATTTAAAGGAGTAATAATAATAATATTAATTAAAATATTAAGTAATATTCTTGATTTGTACACAATTGGTTTGCTACTAGAATACGTTTTATCTTGGGGACCAATAGCATTAATAGTAATATTCCAACCTGAAATTAGAAATGTTTTAGAAAGTATAGGAAGAAGCCAATTATTAGGAAGACATAAAGTACTAACAGGGGATGAAAGAGAAAAAATTGTATTTGAAATAATGACTGCTATTGAATACTTAAAGAAAAACAGGATAGGTGCTTTAATAGTTCTTGAAAGAAATATGTCTTTACAAGAATATATAGAACCTGCAAATAAAATATATTCTGATATAACTGCACCATTATTAGATGCAATATTCTTACCACCAAATCCATTACACGATGGCGGTGTTATTATTCAAGGAGACAGATTAACTTGTGCAGGAGCAGTATTTAAAACAAGTATGAATCCAAACGTAAATAAAAAATTAGGAACAAGACATAGAGCAGCACTAGGTGTTGCAGAAGAAACAGATGCAATAGCATTAGTAGTTTCAGAAGAAACTGGTAGAATATCAATTGCTGTAGATAATCATTTATACTACAACTTAACATTAGAAGAATTTAAGATGAAGTTACTTGATGAACTTAAACCTAAAACTGAAGTATTCTATGATGCTGATGAGGAGGATGATATAAATGAGTAAGATATTTAAACCATTTATTGCAATTTTTAAATTTATTTATGCAATATTAGATAAATTAATCGTAACTCCTATAAGTAAACTAGTTTATAGAATAAGTAAACTTGGAAAAAATAATGGAGGAAAATTAGAAAGAATACTAAATAGACCAATTGTATTAATATATATTTCTCTAATATGTGCAATTGCAATATTTTATTTAGTAGATCATAAAGTAATATCTCTAGTAGATAATGAAGCAGAAATAATTACAGATCAAAAAGTTAATATAATATACAATGAAGAAAATTATGTTGTTGAAGGTGTTCCTGAAACAGTAGACATAACATTAATTGGTTCAAAAAGTAACTTGTATTTGGCAAAACAAATTGGTGACCATAAAGTTGTTCTAGACCTAACAAATTATGAACCAGGAACATATAAAGTTAAACTAAAATATAATCATTCAATGAACAACGTAAGTTATAAGTTAGACCCTTCTACTATATCAATTAAAATAAGTGAAAAAGAAAGTGCAGTATTTAATCTTACTTATGATTTAGTAAACGAAAACAAATTAGATAAAAAACTTAATATTAATAGTGTAAAACTTGATAAGAGCGAAGTTATAGTAAAAGGTTCTAAAGAAACTCTAGCAACTATATCAAACGTAAAAGCTCTAATTGATGTTGAAGCAGCAGGATTAACCAACAAAGGCGAATATAAAGTAGATTCAATAAAATTAGTAGCATACGATAATAATGGAAATAAAGTTAAAAATGTTGAAATGGTTCCAAATAACATAAGTGCTCAAATAAAAGTAGAATCATATTCAGTTGAATTACCAGTTAAGGTTGTTACAAGTGGAAATATTACAACAGGTTATGCACTTAACTCAATTAATTCATCAGTTACAAAAGTAACAGTTTATGGTGACCAAGAAGTATTAGATAATTTAACATACATTGAAGCACCTATAGATGTAACTGGACTAAGTACAAATAAAACATTCAGTGGAGTTAACTTAACAAAGCCAATTGGAGTTAGATATATGACTGAATCAACAACAAGCGTAACTGTCACTCTAGACGTTGAAACTAGTAGAGAATTTGCCGGAATAGTAATAGAATCAAGAAATTTAGCAGATGAATACACAGCTTCCGCACTAACAGAAAACGATAGAACAATAACAGTAATTGCAAAAGGTGTAAAAAGTGCACTCGATACTTTAGAAGATTCTAAAATAAAAGCATATATTGATTTATCAGGTTATACTGCTGGTACTTACGAAGTAGAAGTTAAGCCAGAAACTGACGATTCAAGGTTTACATTAGTTGCAACTAGTAGCAAAGTTAAAATAAAAATATCAAAGAAGTAGTTCATACTACTTTTTTTTTGAGTTTTATGATAAAATCATAATAGGTGATAGTATGAATAAAGGTTTTACCCTAGTAGAATTAATTGCAGTAGTAACAATTCTAGGACTAATAGTAATAATAACAACACCTGCATATGATAGTATTAGTAAAAATATAAAAACAAGAAATTACGAATCAAAAAAAACAACTATTAAAAAAGCAACACAAGAGTTTGTTGAAAAATATTTAAAAAATGAAGCATACGATGGAACAAACCCAAAAACATTATGTTTCTCAGTTAATTATTTAATTAGAAATGGCATTATTTCAAGTGACGATGAAAAAGAAGAATATATAAAAAATGACATTACTGACGAAAAATATAAAGGTGAAACTCCTTTTGTTAAAATATATTACGATTTAGATAGTTTAAAATTAGTTGCAGTTGCAACTGGAGAAGAAGAAGTAAAAAACAAAAAAAATATTACAATAATAAAATCTTTCGAAAGGCTGGCTTGTACAAAAGATTTTAAGTAAAGGAATGATTTGATATGAAAAAAATAATTTTATTAATAATGGACGGTTTTGGATATAGAGAAGAACCACACGGAAATGCAATAATTGATGCACATATGGAAACATTTAATAAACTATGGAACGAATACCCACATAGTATATTAGAGGCTAGTGGAAGTTATGTTGGACTACCAGATGGACAATTTGGTAATAGTGAAGTATGCCATACTGCTATCGGTGTAGGGAAAAAAATAAAACAAGATATAACTGTAATTAATGAAAATGTTGATAATGGAAAAATCAAAAATAACGAAAATTTAATAAATTTAGTAGACCACGTAAATACTAACAACTCAACACTTCATTTAATGGGATTACTTAGTGATGGTGGAGTTCATTCAGACATTAATTATATGAAAAAATTAATACCAATTCTAAAAGATATGGGAGTAAAAAAAATAATTTTTCACGCAATAACTGATGGTAGAGATACGGACTCAATGTGTGCACTAAAATATATAGATGAAATGAACCAGGTATTAAATGATAATAATATTGGACACATTGGAACTGTTTGTGGAAGATTTTATGCAATGGATAGAGATAACAAATGGGAAAGAACAAGAGTTTATTCAGATATGATAATAAATGGAAAAGGATTAAAAATATTAGACACAGAAGTTGCTATAAAAAATTGCTATAAAAGAGGTTTAACAGATGAATTTTTACCACCTTTAATACTAAATCCAGAATTTAAAATAAATGAACACGATGGATTATTATGGTTAAATTTTAGAAGTGATAGAGCAAGACAAATATTAAAAAGTTTAACTGACGTTGCATTTAATGAATATCCTATAGGACACGTAAATAATTTAAGAGTTTTAACAATGTTTGAAGTACCAGAAATTACATCACCAACAATATTTAAAAAAGAACTAGATAACATATATAGCATAGGTAGATACTTTAGTGATTTAGGTATGACTCAAGCAAGAGTTGCTGAAACAGAAAAATATGCACACGTAACTTATTTCTTTAATGGCGGTATTGAAGACAAATTAAAAGGTTGCGATAACTTTAAAATCCCAAGTCCTAAAGTAGCAACATATGATTTATTACCAGAAATGAGTATCAAAGAAGTCACTAAACAAGTATTAAAATGTATTGACAAAGATTATGATTTCATACTAGTAAATTTTGCAAACCCAGATATGGTTGGACACACAGGAAACTACGAAGCTGCTGTACAATGCCTAAAATACGTAGATGAATCACTAAAAGCAATTTATGAAAAAGCTCAAGATAATTTTTATGATATGTTAATAACAAGCGATCATGGAAATATAGATACAATGATAGATTCTCACGGAGTACCAGTTACAACTCACTCAATGAGTCCAGTACCATTTATATTTTGTGATAAAAACGTTTCATTAAAAGAATACGGTGTTATAACAATGATTGCACCAACTTTATTAAAATATATGGATATTAAAATACCAGAAGAAATGAGTTCTACACCATTACTTTTTAAAAGGGAGGATTAATTGTGATTGATACTAGCGTATTAAGAGAAAACGATATAAGAGGCGTTTACGGTAAAAACATTACAGAAGAATTAGCAATTTTAGTAGGAAAAGCTTTTGGTACTTACCTAATTAATAACCAAAAAAAAGAATGTGTAGTAAGTTATGATAATAGAGTAAGTGGAGAAACTTTAGTAGAAAATTTAATGAAAGGATTAGTTTCAACTGGAATAAATGTTATATTCATTGGTATGACAACAACTCCAGTATTAAACTATGCAACCATAAACTTTAATATAGAAGCAGGAATAATAGTAACAGCAAGTCATAATCCTGCAAACGAAAATGGTTTTAAATTATTTAGTAATGATTTTTTACATTTAAAACATCAAGAATTAGAAAAAGTTTATGAACTAATTAAAACAAAGAAATTTATTTTTGGAAAAGGAACAATTATATATAAAAGCATTAATGATTCTTACATAAATATGTTAGATACATATATATTAAAAGGAAATAAAAAATTAAAAGTTGCTATAGACTGTGGAAATGGAACAACTAGTTTATATATAAAAGATGTTATAAAAAAATTTAACATTGAGCCTATTTTCATTAATTCTACTAGTGATGGTAGATTTCCAAAGCATAATCCAGATCCAAACAATGATAAAAACTTAGTTGAATTAAAAGAAATTGTAAAAAAAGAAAAATGTGATTTTGGTGCAGCGTATGACGGTGACGGAGATAGAATAGGAATAGTAGATGAATTAGGAAATACTATAGAAAGTGACAAACTTATTGCTATTTTCTCAAGACACATAATTCCAAAAACGTTAAATAAAAATGTAATAATAGATGTTAAATGTTCTAATGCATTAACATTAGATTTAAAAAATATTGGTGCAAATCCTATTATGGTAAAAAATGGAAGCGCATATATAGAAACAGTATTAAAAGAACAAAATTCATACGTTGGTGGAGAATACTCTGGACATATATTCTTTAGAGATAAATATTATGGATATGATGACGGAATATATGTAAGTTTAAGAATGTATGAAATACTGTCAAATACTAATAAATCTTGTAGTGAATTATTAGAAGGATATAAAAAATATTATAATACTCCTGAAATTAGAATTAAAACAACAGATGAAAAAAAATGGAAAATAATAGAAAAAGTAAAAGATTACGTTAAATCAAAAGGTTATAATTTTTTAGATATAGATGGTGTAAGAGTAGAATTTGAAGATTCTTGGGCTTTAGTTAGATGTAGCAATACAGAACCTAGTATAACAATTAGATACGAAGCTGAAACAGAAAAAAGATTAGAAGAAATAAAAAATGAATTTGATACTTTAATTAACACTTTACTGTAAAGTAATAACTAATTTATTACAAACTTTATACTTATATGATATAATTAAATTACCTAGAAGATTGGTATACTATATAAAACCGACTAAGTGTGATATTGGGAGTCTAATTAATATGTGGTGTTGAATACTAGACCATTAAGTGATTCTAGGATCCTAAAGCATATTATGTGATACCCACCTGGCGAGAGCGGGTTTTTATCACATATACTGATTTCTGGGTTTTATTGTGGGTGTTAATATGTTTGAAAGAGTTATAAGTTTAATAGGAAAAACTGAATTTGATAAATTAAAAAATATAAAAGTCTTAATAGTTGGTTGTGGAGGTGTCGGTGGCTATGCACTTGAAACATTAGTAAGAAGTGGCATAGAAAATATTGATATTATTGATTTTGATAAAATTGATATTACAAATTTAAATAGACAAATAATAACAAACAAAGAAAATATAAATTTATATAAAGTTGATGAAGCAAAAAAACGCGCATTAAGTATAAATCCTAAAATAAATATAAACACTTTTAAACTTTTTTTAGATAAAGATAATATTGATGAAATATTAAATAATAATTATAACTATATTATAGATGCATGTGATTCTTTAGATACAAAATTAGAATTAATAAAAAAAAGCATATATGGAAAATTTAAACTAATATCAAGTATGGGAACAGCAAAAAAAATAGATCCAACAAAACTAGAAATAACTACACTAGATAAAACTAATTATGATCCGTTAGCAAAAGTTCTTAGAAAAAAAGTACGCGATTTAAAAATTAATAAGAAAATATATGTAGTATCAACAACAGAAAAAATAATTGATTGTGATATATTAGGTAGCTTTATGATGGTTCCTGCCACTTCAGGAATACTTTGTGCTAAATATGTTATTTGTGATGCTATTAATTTGAAAAATAATTAATTATATAGTATAATACAACAACTTCGAAAAGGGGAATTATCTATGAAAGTATTATTTAGTGATTACGATGGTACTATTAAAACATTTGACAGATATGCAAATTATTTTGAAAAACGTACTTTTAAAAAAAATATAGATGCTATAGATAAATTTCTTGGGAATGGAAATAAATTTATTATAACAACTAAAAGAAACACATACTCTATATTGGAAGAATTAGAAAAATATAAAATAAATTATAGCTATTTAACAACATATAACGGAAGAGTAACATTAGATAGTAAAAACAATATTATAACAAAAAAAGAAATTCATAAAGAATTATTAAAAGAAATAAAAAGTATACTAGAGAATACTGATTTAATTACAAAAATAAAAGCATTTGATGAACACACAATAACAAAAGAAATAGAAAATTTAATTATATTATATTTATATTCTGATAATATAGAAAAACTTCATGAATTAATAAGACAAATAGCAAGATATTATGCTGATATAAAAGTAGAAGGATGTTTTGCTCCAAAAAGAATAAAATTAAATATAGAATATACAAAAAAGGATGGAGCAAAAGAATTAATAGACTTATTTAATTGGAATGAAAATGACGTATATTCTGTTGGAAACGGACCTAATGACTATGAATTATTGAAAAAATATAATGGGTTTAAGATAGAGTCATCTTATTATTATGACGACTTAGAAAATTTCAAAACCACGCCAAATATCTACAAATTAATAAAAAAAATAAATAACATATAAAAACTATATGTTTTTTTTTAAATATGATAAAATAATTATTAGTCAGGTGATTAGAATGAATAATAATATTAGAAATTTTTCAATTATAGCACATATAGATCATGGAAAAAGTACTTTAGCGGATAGAATACTAGAAATAACTGGTAGTGTTAATGAACACGATATGAAAGATCAACTTCTAGATTCTATGGATATTGAAAGAGAAAGAGGTATAACAATAAAATTAAATGCTGTTGAATTAAATTATAAGTACAAAGATGAAAACTATACTTTACATTTAATAGATACTCCAGGACATGTCGATTTTTCTTATGAAGTGTCACGTAGTTTAAAAGCGTGTGACGGTGCACTTTTAATAATTGATGCAGCACAGGGAATTGAAGCTCAAACATTAGCAAATCTTTATTTAGCAATAAACAATGATTTAACAATTATACCTGTTATAAATAAAATAGACTTACCAAATGCCGATGTTCCAAAAGTAACTAAAGAAATAGTTGATGTATTAGGTTTTAAAGAAAAAGATATTATATTGTGTAGTGGAAAAACGGGAGAAGGTGTAAAACAGTTGCTAGATGCAATCATTGAACGTATTCCTGCTCCAAAAATATCTATAAACGATAAAACTAAGGCACTTATATTTGATTCGTATTTCGATTCTTATAGAGGAGTAATAATATCCGCAAAAATAGAAACAGGTAAAATAAAAATAAAAGATAAAATACGCCTAATGTCAACAGGTGCAGTCTATGAAGTAGTAGAATTAGGAGTTAATACACCAAAAATAAAAAAACTTGATACTTTAAGTAGTGGTCAAGTTGGTTGGATTAATGCATCAATTAAAAGTATAAACGATGTCAACGTAGGAGATACAATTACACTCGATACTGACCCTGCAGACAAACCACTTGATGGTTATAAACCAATGAAGCCAATGGTATATAGTGGAATATTTCCAATTGAACCAAATAAATTTGAATCACTTAGAGAAGCATTAGAAAAACTTAAGTTAAACGATTCTGCTTTAACTTACGAACCTGTAACAAGCATTGCTCTAGGATTTGGATTTAGAGTAGGTTTTTTAGGATTATTACATATGGAAATTATAGAAGAAAGAATAGAAAGAGAATTTGGAATTGAAATAATCGCAACAAGTCCTAGTGTAGTATATGAAGTAAAGAAAACAAATGGAGAAGAAATACTTGTACATGCTCCAAATGAATTACCAGAGAAAGTAAATATTGAATATATAAAAGAACCTTATGTTCTAGCAAATATATTTGTTCCAAGTGAATATATTGGACCAATAATGGACTTATGTAGTGAAAAAAGAGGAATATATAAAAGTTTAGAATACATAGATAAAACAAGAGTAAATATTCACTACGAATTACCACTTTCAGAAATTGTATACGATTTCTTCGATAAATTAAAAAGTTATACAAAAGGATATGCTTCATTTGATTATGAACTTTCAGAATATAAAATAAGTGATTTAGTAAAAATGGATATTTTAATTAATGGAGATGTAGTTGATGCATTAAGTTCAATTGTTCATAAAGATGCAGCATTTACAAGAGGAAAAGAAACCGTAGAAAATTTAAAAGAAATTATACCAAGACAAATGTTTCAAGTTCCACTTCAAGCAAGTATAGGTTCCAAAGTAATTGCAAGAGAAAACATTAGTGCTATGAGAAAAAATGTACTTGCAAAGTGTTACGGTGGAGACATATCTAGAAAAAGAAAACTATTAGAAAAACAAAAAGAAGGTAAAAAAAGAATGAAAATGGTAGGAAATGTTGAAATTCCGCCTGAAGCATTTTTATCTGTATTAAAAACAAATAAGTGAGGTAGTTATGAAAAGTAATATATTTAATATAGAATTAAACTATATACAAGATGAAAGATTAAAAGAAAATGCAAAAATTATTTTAAATAATTTACCAGACTATTTTTACGAAGTTCAAGCAGCTTCCACAGGGAAATACCATCCTAAATATGCATTAGGAGAAAAAGGTTTAGTAAGACACGTAAAAGCTGCTGTAAACATCGCCAACAATTTATTTGATATTTATAAATTTGATAATCATACAAAAGATATTATTTTAATAAGTTTGTTAATACATGACGGTTTAAAACATGGTTTTGAATATTCTAAATACTCAAAATTCGAACATCCTTTACTTATTAGTACATTACTTAATAATATAAAGAGTGAATTGTCTTTAACAAATGAAGAAATAGAAGAAATAAAAAATAATGTTGCTAGTCATATGGGTAGATTTAATACAAATAATTATTCTGATATAGTTTTACCACTACCTAAAACTGTTACAGAAAAATTTGTTCATATGTGTGATTTTCTAGCAAGTAGAAAACAAATTCAATTTAACTTTGATGAAAATAATAATATAACTGAATAAGGAGCTAAATATGATACATGAAATGAAATTACAACCAAAATATTTTAATTATATTTTAAACGGTACTAAAAGAATAGAACTTAGATTAAATGATGAAAAAAGACAAATAATAAAAGTAGGAGATAAAATTAAATTTTTAAAAGAGCCTAACTTAAATGAATCTTTTAAAGTTAAAGTCATAGAACTTATAAAATATAATTCTTTTATAGACTTATTTAATGATTATGACATTAGTATTTTATCTAATAAATCTATGTCCAAGGAAGAATTACTTAAAGATTTAGAAAAATTTTATACCAAAGAAAAACAAAAAAAATATGGAGTAGTTGGCATTAAAATTGAGTTGGTATAAAAATATGGGCGTAATTTATATTATATGTTATATTAATTATGCAACTGAAAATAATATTTTTATAATTGCATATAATATAAAAAAGCGAGTGAAGCCAGCTCTAAATGGCACTTAATAAAGCGAGTGAAGCCAGCTCTAAATGGCACTTAAAAAAGTTTGATTAGAAAAAATATTATTGAAAAAAAATGTGATTTTATTGCAATTTTTAATTACATAAAAAAATTAAATGTAGTATATTGAATAAAAAAAGAGAGTAAAATTAATTGTTATTTATACTCTCATTTTTTTGTTTAGATAAATGTCCGTTTTCATCTCTTTCTTCAAACAATTTACATATATCTATTTCTAGAACTTTAGATATTCTATAAAGAATTGCTAAACTAAAGGATTGTTGTACTTTTGCTGACTCTATATTACTTATTAAACTATGACTTATGTCACAATACTCAGCCAATTTTTCCTGAGTCATTTTTCCATATTTACTTAATTTACTATTATTATGTAATCGATAATATTTAATATTTTTGCTAACCAACTCATATATATATCGATCATCTGAAGGACTAAAATTCAAGATATATCACCACCTATATATATTTTGTCACTTATCATAGATTTTATTTATATATCTATAATAGATAAAAGTTCTATAAATAGTGGCAATTTATTTATAACTATGATATACTTCTATTGTAAAGAATATTTATTTTTAGAATTTCTGGCTTTATTCTAAAAATGTTATATTTTTTACATTTGGTTTTTCTAAATAAAAAGGAGGTAAATATGAATAAGAAAATATTAATAATTTTTATATCAGTAATAGCTGTAATAAATGCAATTTTCATAATATTATTGATAAAAAATAAAAAACCAATTCAATATAAAATAACATTTGACACTAATGGTGGTTCCACTGTTAAATCACAATTAATTAGTAAAGGTGAAAAAGCAACAAAGCCATCAGATCCAATAAAAGAAGGCTATACATTTATAGAATGGACACTTGACGGTAAAACTTATGATTTTAGTCTTGAAATAACAAATAATTTAACTTTGACTGCAAAATGGCTCAAAGTAAAAAAGGATGTAAATGCATTCGTTATCAAATTTGATACTGAAGGTGGCACAACTATATCAAATCAAATTGTTGAAAAAGGAAATAAAATTGCCAAACCTATTGATCCTATAAAAACTGGTTACACATTTGAAGGTTGGATTTTAGATAATGAAATATTCGATTTTGAAAAGATTATCGATAAAGATGTTGAACTTAAAGCCAAGTGGAAAAAAGTTGAAGAAAATATTAATAATACTACAAATAAACCATCAAATATTCCAAATAATACAAAAAATAATAGCAATACTAATACTAAAAAAACTACAACTACTTCTCCAAGTACACACCCTATAAAAAAATATACAGTAACATTTAACTCAAATGGTGGTTCTGCAGTTAATTCACAAACTATAACTGAAGGTGATAAAGCATCAAAACCAACAAATCCAACAAGAAGTGGTTATACTTTTGCAGGATGGACTTTAAATGGAAACGTTTATGACTTTAATTCTTCAGTTAATGCTAATATAACGTTAGTTGCTAAATGGAACGAATCTGCTAAAGCCAAATATACAGTAAGATTTGATACAAATGGTGGTTCTACAGTTAGTTCTCAAACCGTAACTGAAGGAAGTAAAGTTTCTAGGCCAACAAATCCAACAAGAGATGGTTATAACTTTGGCGGATGGTTATTAAATGGAAGCACGTATGATTTTAATTCTACGGTTAACCGAAACATAACCTTAGTTGCTAAATGGAACCGTAAATCATATACAATAAAAGTAATTCCTGTAGATCAATACTCTCCAGATAGAATTCTTAAAGTATATGAAGATGGCAATGAAATAAGTGTATCAGAAATTAAAAATAATGGAGTAACATTGTGTAGTGGAAGTAACATGGTTGTTAATATGAACGAGATAAGCGGTATTAAAACATTAACAATTATTTTAAAAAATGGTTCTTCTGTAACTGCAAATGTTCAATAGTAGAAAGGAAAAAATTATGAAGAAGTTTAAAAAAATAAAATCCTTATTATTTGGAATTAGTTTAACATTTGCTTTTTGTTTTATTAGTATTAACGTTTATGCAAAAACAATGACACCCGATGAAATTCAAGGTTCTTCTTATGTTATTGGTTCTCACGTTTTTACGAGAGAAATAAACGAAACTACAGGTTATAAAGGAAGACTTACGACTAATTTGATTATGCTTGCATCTCAAACAATTGAAACAAAAGATTTAAACACTATGATAATTTATTATAAAACTGCATCAGGTATGTGGATTAATGGTTTAACTGGAGCAACTATTGAAACACCAACATCTTTTGAAATTGATTATACAAATTTACAATTAGAGGAAGTAAATAATACTGTGTCTGCACCGAAGCCACCCATTTTAGCATTTCATAACGGAGTATTATCTATTAATAAAAATACTGATGAAGTATCATACCAACTAGATATATATATTGATGATATAGAGGATTTATCAAATAAAACCAGTGGTGTAGAATTAGCTTTAGTTGACGGTGGTGTTATAAAACATAAAGATCTAAAAGTTGGAGATGATTTTTTATTTACTTCAACGATTTTAGATTCTTATAAAGGTGATAATCTTATAAAAGGCAGAAAATATCATAGTGACTTTATAACAATAAATTTACCTATAGATAAATACTATAATATAACTGCAAAAGCGTATGTTCTAGATAGTAATGGTAAGAAAAATTATAGTGATTGTGTTTATGCATCGATAGAACCAGAGACTACATTACCGGCAGTAGAAATAATTAACAATTATTCAAATCCAGATTATATAACTTATAATGACAATAAATATACATATAAGTTGGGAATTAAAAGACCTGATTACTATGTGTTTAAAGTAACACCTGAAAAATTTGCTTATATAGTTCACGAAAAAACAGAAATTGGTTCTAATCAAATTGGAGTATTTGGAATCAATGAAGAATTTACTGTTGAAATTCCTAAAAATTCTGTAAAAGAATATTACGCCCAATTAGGATATTATAATAATGAAGGTCGTTTTATATATTTTTCTACTCCAGATTCTGAAGAAAATAGGAAATATTTTACAATTGATACAAGAAAAACAATTACAACTCCCATTTTAGAATTAGATCAACGTGAAGAAAATTACAACTATAATAGAACATATGGAGATCAAGTTCAAGCTGATTCTAGAACTTATAAAAATGCCGATAAAGAGTCATTAGATTATAGTGTTAAAGGTATGGAAATTTATCAAATAGACTACGATGGAACTAATATGAGCAATTTCCAATATATTGCACCATTATATGGAACAGGAGATTCATTTATGGTTAATGTTAAACCTTTAAATGGTATGGCAAATTATGTTGGCAGAGCATATGCAATTAACACTATTGGTGAAAAAGTCTATAGTGATTATTCAAATGTAGTAACAGTAATTAGAACTCCTGAAATTGAAGTTTCCGATATTAATGACGGGAAAGTTAATGTTAGTATCAAAAATCTTGAAGAATATGGAAATGCTTACGATTTAAAATATAAAGTATTTAATTCATCAGGTAATGAATTAACAGAATTAACGTCACTTGATAAAGTATCATCAATTGATGTAGATTCAACTATACAACTATACGTAAAAATTTATAAGGAATCTGACGAAACTAAAAAAATATATAGTGCTAAATCAAATAAAGTAGATGTAACAATAAAATAAAATTTACATTAATTAAATAATTAAAGAAATGTGATTTATATTAAAAAAATTGCATTTTTATTTTGCAATTTATTATATTATACTTTCTAAAGCTAAAATTATCATATCATTTAATTTTTTTTCTTTTTCTTCATTAGTAAGCATTACTTTTTCAAAAGGACTATCAACAACTGTAACCAAAGCACTCGCTTCTTTACCACATAATTCTGCTACGTGAAATAATCCAAAAGCTTCCATTTCATTACAAAGTAAATGTATGTGTGAAGGAACATTTTTTAGTATATGATCAACATTTGCATAAACAGTAAACACATCAGCAGTAAGAATAGTACCAACAACTAAATCTGTTTTTAAATTTTTGCTAGTTTCAATAATTTTTTTATTTAATAATTCATCACTGTTAATAACATTTCTAACATCTTGTCCCCAAACATATGCAAAACTAGATGGTGAATAACTACTACTTGCAAGTACAATATCATTAACCTTTACATCTTTATCCAAACTTCCACCGGTACCAATTCTTATTATCTTATCAACATCATAAAACGTATATAATTCATAAGAATAAATACCAATACTAGGTATACCCATACCACTACCCATTACAGTAACTTTTTTACCTTTATAATATCCAGTATAACCAAACATATTTCTAACCTCATTAATTAATTTTACATCACTTAAAAAGTTTTCTGCAATATATTTTGCACGTAAAGGATCTCCCGGCATTAAAACTACATTACTAATATCTTCTTTTTTAGCATTTATATGTATAGACATTTTCATCACCTAGTATAATTATATCAATAAATATGATATAATTTCATTATAAATTAATGTTGTTTACACATAATAAAATAGAGGTGTCTTATGATATATAAAACATATAAAGCAAATACGTATAATATTTATACCATAAAAACTGATAAATTTAAAACTTGTCATATGGAAATTGTATTTAGAAATAATATCGATAAAAATGATATTACTTTAAGAAGTGTTCTAACTGAAATGATAGTAGAAAATACAAAAAAATATAATACTAGAAGAAAAATGATGATAGAGTTAGAAAATTTATACAATGCATACTTTTATGGAGTTACTAATAGAGTAGGAAGTAGTGTAATAACTAGTTTTTGTTTTGACTTTATTGATCCATCTTTAGTAAAAGAAAATGCGCTAGATTTTATAAAATTTCCACTAGAAGCTGTATTAAATCCAAATGTTAAAAATAATGAATTTGACTTAATAACTCTAGAATACGTAAAAGAAAGAGTAAAAAAAGATATTGAATCAATAATAGAAGACCCAAAAAATTATTCTATTTCAAAATTATTAGAAAAAATGTGTCCAGATACAGAAAGTTCAATTAACATAAATGGTTATACAAAAGATTTAGATAAAATAACACCAGAAACACTATATAATTTTTATATAAATATGATTAAACACGACTACATTGACGTATATATAATAGGCAATTTAGATATGGATAAAATAGCTAATATAATAAAAAATAATTTTAAAGTTAACATATTAAAAAATCATAACATAACATATAACATAAATAACAAAATTATAAAAAAACACAAAAAATTATATGAAAGTTTTAGTACATCTCAAGAAAATATATGTATTGGTTTAAATATTACAAATGAAACTAAGTTTGAAAAAAATTACGTAGCAAATATTTATAATATGATTTTAGGTGGTGGAAGTTTAGAATCTATATTATATAAAAAATTAAGAAATGAAAACTCTCTTTGTTATAATTGTGTAAGTTTATATCAAAAATTTGATAATTTATTTATTATACATACTGCTATTTCTAAAGAAAATGAAACACTTGCTATAAAATTAATAAAAGAATCTTTAAAAGATATGTCAAGTAAAAAAATAAAAGATGAAGACTTAGAAAATGCAAAAAAATTAATTTTAACAAACCTAAATTCTTCTTTAGATGTACCTGGAAGAATAATAGATAATTATATTTTTAAAAACCTATATGATTTAGATGACTTAGAAACAAGAATTAATAACTACAAATTAGTAACTAAAGAAGATATCATAGCATTTGCAAAAAAAATTAAAATAAATACTATACTATGTGTAAGAGATGGTGAAAATGAAAAAGATAACAATTAATCAAACTAACGAAATATTATATTATGAAAAATTAAACAATGGTTTAGAAGTATATATTGTTCCAAATAAAAACCAAAAAAATTTTTATATAACATATAACACAAAATTTGGCTCAATAAATACAGAATTTAAAACCTCAACTGATAAATCTTTTAAAAAAGTACCTAACGGAATAGCACATTACTTAGAACATTTAATGTTTAATATGGAAAACGGTACAGCATTTGATTTTTATTCAAAACTAGGCTCAAGCATTAATGCATTTACAACATACAACTTAACATGTTATGAAGTTTATTCATCTACTTATTTTAAAGAAAATCTAAATTATCTATTAGAATACGTAGAAACACCTTATTTTACAAATGAACTAGTTAATAATGAACGAGGAATAATAACAGAAGAAATAAAAATGTATGATAATAATCCAAATACTGAATTAACTTATAGTTCTTATAAAAATATTTTTATAAATGATAAAAGAAAAAATTTAATAAGTGGTACTGTTGAAGATATAAAAAAGATTACTAAAGAAAATTTACTAGATTGTTATAATACCTTTTATAACCCTAATAATATGTTCATAGTAATTACTGGTAACGTTAATCCTGAAGAAGCTATAGCAATAATCGAAAAAAGAGAAAATGAAAGACCTATCAAGAATATTAATATTATAAAAAAAGAAATAACAGAACCAAAAAAAGTAAATAAAAAATACGAAGAAATAAAAATGAATGTAGAAACAAATAAAGTAAATATATCATATAAAATTCCTAAAAAACAATTTAATAAACTTAATGTAACTTCTATAGATTTAAATATATATATTAGTATAATATTTAACTTGTTATTTGGTAGTACTAGTATAATTCAAGAAAAACTAATATCTTCTAAAATAATTCAAAACGGAATAAATATTAATAAAACATTTACGAAAGATTATATAATCGTTAGTCTAACTACAGAAACTGATTATGTTGACACATTTATAAAATTAGTTCAAGAAGCATTAGATAATATTAAAATAGATTCTTGTGATTTAGACAGAAAATTAAAAGTATATAAATCAAATTATATATTACACTTTGATGAAATAGAGTTAGTTAATAACAATATACAAGATAATATTATAGAATATAATAAATTTATAAACGATTATATGGATATATACGATAATATTAACATTGATATATTAAATAAAGTTATAGATACTTTAAAGACAAAAGAAGAATCTATATTAGTTATAAAACCTAAATAGAAAAGTAGAGATACTTTTTTTATTTTGAGAAAAATTTAATAAAAAAAAAGGAAATGCAAAAAAATTTACTATATGTATAGTAAGGGAACTAATGCATATAAAATGCTTCCCTTAAGTGATTATTATTATTTCTTTCTATATATTTAACTTTTACCTCTTGTATCGGATTCACAAAATTAATATTTTCTTTAAATTCTAAAAAAGGATTATTAACACTTTTTCTATTCTTCAATTTTTCATAAAGTTTATCTTTTTTACTAACAAATACTTTTCCTACATAACGTAATTTACCATTAGATTTTTCTCCTAAATATATACTAAATCTATCTTTTTCACCATCAGTATACCCACCAATAAAAAAACTCTCAACTTTATAATTTTTTACTTTAATCCAACTATTAGATCTAGTATTTACTTGATATGTACTAAATTTATCTTTACATACTATACCTTCTAAATCTAGTCTTTTTATACTTTTAAAAAGTTTTTCTCCATCTTCAAAAACTTTTGACTTTAATAAATAATCACTTTCATTAATTTTACTTAATTTATCTTTTCTTTTATAAAGTGGCTCATTAGTTATATCTTTATCATAATATAAAATATCAAAACAAATAAATAAAGCAGGATTATTTTTAGAACCAATTTCTATTTTATCTTTATTTTTTAAATGAATTCTTTTTTGAACTTTAAAAAAATCAGGTTTATTATTTGTTAAACATACTATTTCACCATCTAAAATAGAGTTTTTTTTAACACTAGATGTTATAACTTTTAATTCAGGAAATAAATTAGTAATATTTTTTCCGTTTCTAGTAAATATCTTTATATTGTTATCTATTACATAAATAAGAGCTCTAATTCCATCAAACTTAATTTCATATATATAATTATCATTTACTAAAACTGTATCACTTTCACTAAGTAACATAGGTTTAACAATCTTATTTAACATTTTTTAAACTCTTTTCTAAAGCTTTCATTAAATCTTTTATCTGTTCTTTATTATTTTTATTCTTTTTCTTAATTTTTTTACCATCTAACTTATCATCTATAGCATCTCTAATATTTGTTTGATATTCATCAATATAATCTTTAGGATTAAATTTTATATTCATAGAATCTATTAATTTTATAGCCAAATCTAATTCTTTTTTAGTAATATCTTTATCTACACTATATTCTGGTATATTAACTTCTTCATAAAAATATAAAGTAGTTAGCAAAAGACCATTATTATTACTTCTAAGAATACAGTAATAAAATTTAGAACCAATAACAGTCTTACAAAGTGCAACCTTTTTTACTTTTTTTAATGCTTCTAAAAATAATTTATAACTTTTATTACTATTATCACTCATTAAATAAAAACTTTTTTCAAAATAGTAAGGATCTATTTCACTTAAATTTAAAAAACCAATTACTTCTATTTCTTTTTCATTAGCTAATTTTAAATCATTTAATTCATCTTTAGTAAAAGTTATATAATTATCTTTATCATATTGATAAGCCTTAATAATATCATTTTCTTTAATATCTTTTTTACAATGTGGACAATATTTAATATACTTAATCCTATTTAAACACTTTTTATGTAATTGATTAAATGGAATATCATTATCACGTATTATAGGATTCATAACAATAGGTATATTAACTAGAGCAAAAGAAATATTACTATGTAAATTAGCCATAAAAATCACCATTACTAGTTTAAATAAAAATAAATAAAATATTCATAAATCGAAAGGAGAGACAATATGAAATATATAAAAGACAACAAAAAAATTCTAATAATTTTATTAATAATAACTCTTTTAATAGGAGGACTAATATACTTTTTTAGATTAGATAATAAAGATAACGAAGACATAACTTATATAGAAACAACAACTAAATTAGTAGAAGAAACAAAAGCTAATAATTATGTAGATGTAAAGGGAAGTGTTAAAAAACCCGGAGTATATGAATTTAAAGAAAATGATAGAGTAATTGATGCTATTAAATTAGCAGGCGGTTTAACAAAAAATGCTGATACTTCAAATATTAATTTAAGTAAAAAATTAAAAAGTGAAATGGTTATAGTAATAAATACTAAATCTGAATTAAAAAATAATAATAATTTAACTTGTGATGCAGTATGTACAAGAGAAGTAATAGAAGTAAATAATTGTATAGAAACAGAAAATAAAACTAATAATAAAATTAACATAAATACAGCAGACATAAACAAATTAACAGAATTAGATGGTATTGGAGAATCAAAAGCAAAAACAATTATAGAATATAGAACTACAAATGGACTATTTAAAAACATAGAAGATATAAAAAATATAAGTGGAATTGGAGAATCTTTATATAATAAAATTAAAGATAAAATAACTGTATGAAAACACTTTTAATATTACTTTCAATTATTGCTATATCAAATAAAAAAGATATAAAATATTGTGATATAAAAGGAAACGTAAAAAATCCAGGAGTTTATGAAATAAAGAATAATTATACTATAAACGATATTATAAAAGCATCAGGCGGTTTAAAAGATAATTCATATACTAATAATATTAATTTATCTAAAAAAGTAACAGATGAAATGGTAATATATATTAATTCAAATGAAGAAATAAATAATATAAAAAAATTAAATAATTGTAATTGTAATCCAATTATAACCTATAAAAAATGTGAACATAATACTATAACGTCTACTCGAACTAGAACAACTACTACTCAAGTAAAAAATATAACTGAAACAACTTCAACAATAGTTACCTCTAACAGAAAAACTAATAAAACTACTACTACAAAAACAACAACAAAACCAATAACAAAAATAATTAACATAAATGAATGTACTTATGAAGATTTATTAGAAATAAATGGATTAGGACCTAGTAAAGCAGAAAAAATTATTGAATATAGAAATACTAATGGAAAATTCACTAAAATAGAAGACATTATGAATGTTAAAGGAATAGGAGAGTCTTTATTTGAAAAAATTAAAGACTTTATCAAAGTATAAATACTTATTATTTTTAACTATAATTTTTATTTCACTTATAAGATGTAATACACTTATTAAATCAACTTATAAAGAATCTAACACTTATTTTAAAGGAACTATTATTTCATACAAAGAAAAAGATAACTACCTTACATTTACTATAAAAGGTAAAGAAAAACTAAAATGTAATTACTATTATAAATCAAATAATAAAATAAATTTATCTTACGGAGATACTATATATTTAAAAGGAAACTTAACAAAACCTACAAATAATACTATTCCGAACACATTTAATTACAAAAACTATTTAAATAATAATAAAATAAATTATATATTAGAAGTAGATAAAATAATAAAAATAAAAAAAACAAACAACATATTATTTAAAATAAAAAATATTATAGAAAAAAGAATAAACAAGATAGATAAATTAGGTTATTTAAATGCTTTTATACTTGGTAATAAAGATGATATAGATAAAGACATATATAAAACATATTTAAATAATGGAATAGTACATATATTCTCAATTTCAGGTATGCACATCAGTTTATTATCAGGAATATTACTTTTCGTTTTAAATAAAATAAAAAAGAAAAAATATAATATTTTAATAGTAATAACTTTTTTAATATTTTATTTAATTATTACAAATTACCAAGCAAGCATAACTAGAAGTATTATATTTTTTACTCTACTAAATATTTTCAAATTAAAAAAGATAAATATTAGTACATTAGACACATTATTAATTTCTATATCTATAATACTTATTATTTATCCTAACTTTATAAATAATATTGGTTTTATGTACAGTAGTGCAGTTAGTTTTTCTTTAATATATTATAAAAATCTATTTAATAAAAACTATATATTAAACACTCTTTTAATATCTTTTGTAAGTTTTTTAATTAGCCTACCTATAACAGTTAATATAAATTATACCGTAAATTTATTAAGTATATTAATTAATATTATATTCGTTCCATTAATTTCATTTATAATATATCCACTTTCTTTATTAACATTTATTTTTCCATACTTGTATAGTATATTCGAAAAATTAATATTATTATGTGAACTTATCTCATCAATACTTTCTAACATAAAATTATTTATAATTCCAATCCCTAAACTAAATTTTATAACTATTTTAGTATACTATATATTAATTTATTTATTATTATCTAAAAATAAGAAATATATATTACTCTTAGTTTTATATATTGTTTTTATAAAGAATATATCATTATTTGATACTAACTATTATGTTTATTATTTAGATGTTGGCCAAGGAGATATGGCAATTATAAAACATAAAAATAAATCAATTATGATTGATACTGGACCAACTTCATTTAATACAAATTACAATATAACAGAAAACAACATAAAATTTTTAAATAGTATTGGTATTAATAAAATAAACTTATTATTAATAACACACGGAGATAATGACCATATTGGAAATGCAAATTACTTAGTACAAAATTTTAAAGTTAATAAAGTAATATTTAATTGTGGAGAATTTAATGATTTAGAAAAAGAGTTAATCAAAGTATTAGATAAAAAGAAAATACCATATTATTCATGCATTAAAGAATTAAATATAGATAATAGCAAATTATACTTTCTTCAAACAAAAGAATATGATAATGAAAATGATAATAGTAATGTTATTTATATAGAGTTAGATGGTTATAAATTTATGTTTATGGGAGATGCATCTATAATTACTGAAAAAGAAATACTAGATAAGTATAGTTTACCAGATATAGATGTATTAAAAGTAGGCCATCATGGATCTAAAACAAGTAGTGGTAAAGAGTTTATAAATGAAATAAATCCAAAGTACTCAGTAATTAGTGTTGGAAAGAACAATCGTTATGGACATCCAAATAAAGAAGTATTAGATAATTTAAAGAATTCTAAAATATATAGAACAGATATAGATGGTAGTATTATGTTTAAAATTAAGAATAATAAATTTAAAATAGAAACATGTAGCCCATAGAAAGGAGTAGACATGAATTATTACAATGAGATAAAAAACAAATTAATTGATAATGAAATATATTCAAAAGTAAAAGATTATTCAAAAGAAAGGCATAAAGTTATTACATACTTTGAAGTTGGTAAATTGCTGGATGAAGCTGGCAGTAAGTATGGAGATAATATTTTAAATGATTATTCAAATAGACTGGTTATTGAGTTTGGGAAAAAGTATAACGAGAGAACATTGAGACGTATTAGACAATATTATAGAATATTCAAAAATGAAAAATGGTCGCCACTGGCGACCAAATTGTCTTGGAGCCATTATTCTGAATTATTATCAATTAAAGACGATAATGAATTGATATATTATATTAATATTGCATATGAAAGAAATTTATCTAAAAGAGAATTAAGAGAAAAAATTAAAAACAAGGAATATCAAAGAATGCCAATTGAAACTAAAAACAAAATAGTTTCTAAAGATAAAATTGAAGTAAAAGATTTAGTACCAAATCCCATACTAATTAGAAATAGAAATAATACTGAAATAGTTACTGAGAAAGCATTACATAATTTAATTTTGGAAGATATTGAATCTTTTATGAAAGAACTTGGTAATTCATTTAGTTTTATAGGTAGTGAATATAAAATTAAAATAGGAGACAGAAATCATTATATTGATTTGTTATTATTTAATATAAAGTTTAATTGTTATGTGGTTGTAGAATTAAAAGTAACAGAATTTAAAGTTGAATATATATCACAAGTTCAAAAATACATGAATTACATAGATAAAAACATAAAAGAAATAAGTAATAACAATACAATGGGAATATTAATATGCAAAAGAGAAAATAAATTTGTTATAGAATATTGTTCAGATGAAAGAATTGCTGTTAGAGAATATGAACTTGTGTGATATAATAGATATAGGATGTGGTAATATGGCTTTACCAAAAATTATGTTTAAAGAAATGACTTTGCAAGAAAACATAGATGTTATAAAGTGGGCATATTTCGAAAACAATGGAGC
>CAKOJI010000003.1 GCA_934089255.1 uncultured Bacilli bacterium
ATTTACTAATTAATTAAACAAGAGTGTCACTTACAAAGGGTAGACATTTCTTTCTTAAATGTTCTACTTAATATAAGTTTATCATAAAGTACTTGAAAAGTGTACTTTTTTTGTTATATTTTTATTAGGGTAGTAAACTACTCAAAATACCAAAGTTGGAACTGGCGAGTCTTTAAGTGATTATATTTATTTAATTTTGTTCCTGTAGAGATAATACAAATATGTATGTAGGAACATTAACGGCAGATGAAATGTCATTCGCAGGTGCAACTGGTTCAACTAATTATACTCATTATTTAATGAACAGTTATGCAAAGAGTAATTATTTATCTTGGTGGGGGCTTTCTCCGGGCAGTTATGATGCTGAGTATGGTCGCGATAACGCATTCGCCGTGTTCAGCGATGGCAGCTCGGACGACAACTATGTATACAACGTCGGCTCGTTCCGTCCCGCAGTAACTCTCTTGTCTTCCATAATTATAAAAACAGGAAATGGAACTATATCAAATCCTTATGTTGTTTCGTAAGTTGCTTTATTAGACAAAATTTTTAAAAAATATATTTTATAATAAACTAGGTGATACTATATGACAGTATATGTGGACCTAGTTTTTTTAATTAATTTTATTATAGATTTTTATATATTAAGTGGGGTAAAATTTATATTAAAAAGAAATACTAAGAATTATAGAATTATATTAGGTACGTTTGTTGGTAGTTTATCTATTTTTTTATTATTTTTTAAATTAAGTACATTATTATTAAATTTATATAAAATACTAATTAGTATATTGATGATATTGTGTGCGTTTGGAAGAAAGAACTTTTTTACAAATATATTTTATTTATATATATTAAGTATAGTATTAGGTGGTAGTTTATATTTAATAAATGATTCTTTAGGTTATAAAGTTAGTGGATATTTATTTATTAATAATGGTTATAGTATTAATTTAATAGTGTTAATTATTATTAGTCCTTTGATTATATATTTGTATGTTAAAGAGTTTTTAAAATATAAAAAGAGAATTAATACAGTATATGATGTAATAATAAAGATAGGTAAAAAGTGTATTAATGTATCTGGGTTTTTAGATACTGGTAATAAATTAATAGATCCTTATTTTTATCGGCCGATAATATTACTTAATAAAAAATATATTAAAATAAATAATAAAAACATAATTTATGTACCATATGATTCATTAAATAATAATGGGTTATTAAAATGTTTTAAACCTGAATATATATTAATAGATAATAAAAAATATACAAACTGTCTTATTGGTATAATTGATAATTTAAATGTGGATTGTATATTAAATGAAAGGATATTAGATTATGAAGAAAATAATTGAGTATATAATTAAATTATTTAAAAAAGAAAATATATGTTTATTTTTAGGAAGTACAGATATTTTACCACCGCCACTGTCTAGAGAAGAGGAAATTAAATATTTAGAACTTGCTAAAAATGGGGATGTAAGTGCACGTAATAAACTTATAGAACATAATATTAGATTAGTAGTATTTTTAGCGAAAAAGTATGAAAATACTGGATATGAATTAGAAGATTTAGTTAGTATAGGATCTATTGGATTAATAAAAGGTATTAATACTTATAAGATGGATAAAAATATTAAACTTGCAACATATTGTTCTAGGTGTATTGCTAATGAAATATTAATGTTTTTAAGAAAGAATAAAAGAAGAAAAAGTGAAATTAGTTTTGAAGATGCTTTGAATTATGATGCTGAAGGTAATGAGTTACATTTAGAAGATATATTAGGTACTGATGAAGATATTGTTTATAAAGAATTTGAAAGTAAAGTAGATAAAGTACTGTTAGAAAGTGAATTAAATATGTTAAATGATAGGGAAAGACATATTATGAAGTTAAGATATGGTTTAAATAATACGGAGGAATATACTCAAAAAGAAGTTGCAAATATGCTTGGTATAAGTCAGTCTTATATATCTAGAATAGAAAAGAAAGTTATTAAGAAATTAAAGAGTGTGATGAAAGTATAATAGTACTTGACACAAGTGCTATTTTTTTATATACTTATTTCTGTTCGCAAAAGGGAGTGTAATAATGAAAAAAACTAAAATAATTTGTAGTATAGGACCAAGTAGTACTAATCCTGATGTTATGGAAAAAATGGTTTTAGCTGGAATGAATGTTGCTAGAATAAATTTTTCTCATGCTACTATTGAAGAAAGAAAGAATGTAGTTGAAAGTGTTAAAATTGTTAGAGAGAGAACAAAAGAAAATATTGCAATATTATATGATACTAAAGGGCCTGAATTTAGAAGTGGTAACTTAGAAAACGGTGAAATAGAATTAGTTAGTGGTAATAATATTAGAATTGTAAAAGAAGATGTTTTAGGAAATAGTGAAAGATTTAGTGTTAATCATAAAGAAGCAATTGATTCTATTAATGTAGGAAATACTATTTTACTTGAAAACGGTTTAATGAGTATGGAAGTTATTAGTAAAGATGAATTAGGTCTTACTTGTAAAATAATAAATGGTGGAATACTTGGTAATAAAAAGAGTTTGAGTGTTCCTGGCGTACATTTAGATATTCCTTTTATAAGTGAAACTGATTATGAAGATATAACTTATGCTTGTAATCATGATGGAGATTATCTTGCTTTATCCTTTGTCTCAACTAAAGAAGATGTATTAGAAGCGAAAAAAATATTAATAGATAATAATAGAGTAGATATGAAAATAATATGCAAAATAGAAAGTATGACCGGAGTAAATAATATTGATGAAATTCTTAGTGTTAGTGATGGAATAATGGTTGCTAGAGGAGATTTGGGTGTTGAAACTCCAATGGAGGACTTACCATATTTACAAAAAATGATGATAAAAAAGGCTCGTGAATATAGTAAAATTTCAATAGTTGCAACTGAAATGTTAGAATCAATGAAAAAAGCAATTCGTCCAACACGTGCTGAAGTAAGTGATGTTGCTAATGCAGTTATGGATGGAACTGATGCAGTAATGTTAAGTGGAGAAACTACTACAGGTAAATATCCTATTGAAACAGTAAGATTTATGTCTAATATTTGTTATAAAACTGAAAATCATATTCATTTTAATGAATTACCTGATTTTAGTAGAAAAAATAATATTGTTGAAATGATTTCAATAAGTGCTGCAACTAGTGCAAATAATTTAGATGCAAAATTAATTGTTGTTTCTACTATGGGTGGATATACAGCAAGAAAAATAAGCAATATTAGACCAGATGCAGTAATTTTAGCGGAATGTATTAATGAAAGTGTTGCAAGAAGTTTGTCTCTTTATTATGGAGTATATACTAAAATAATACCAGTTTTTGATACTACTGATGAAATACTTAATGAATCTTTAAAAAATGCAAAAAAATTTATGGATTTAAAAGAAAATGATATAGTAGTAATAACTGGTGGTAGTCATACATTAGAAAATAAGAGTACTAATTTATTAAAAATAGAAAGAATATAGTGTAAAGTAAAAGTCAGTATATGTATAAAATATACTGATTTTGTTTTATAAAGTTATAAACTGGTGTATAATTAATTAAGAGGTGGATTATGTTAATTTTAGCAAAAACAATACTTGGAATAATGTTAGGTTTCATAACTTCATTAATAGCGGGTTTTATTATTATTCCAATATTAAGAAAAAAGAAAATTGGTCAACAAACTTGTAAGTTAATAAATGAAAGACATATAAAGAAAGCTGGTACTCCTACTATAGGTGGTTTAATATTTATAATACCAACTATATTAACTATTATTTTATTATATTTAAAAGGTAGTATTAGAACTAATCATAATTTAATTATATTAATGTTTGTATTTATGTCTTATGGATTACTTGGATATATTGATGATAAATTAAAGATTAAATATCATAATAATGAAGGTTTATCTATTAAAATAAAATTTATTATACAACTTTTAATAGCTATCGTATTTTATTTTATTTATAAATATAATGGTGGTTTAACAGATTTAACAATTAGTTTATTTGGAATAAAAATACAGTTAGGATATTTCTTTGGATTATTTATTTTATTTTTACTTGTTGGTACAACTAATGCAGTTAATATAACAGATGGATTAGATGGCTTATGTGGTGGGCTATCTGCAATTGCATTCTTGTCTTATGGAGTTATAAGTTGGGGTTCATACTGGATTAGTGGTTATCAAGAAATAGCAATATTTTGTTTTGTATTAGTAGGTGCTATATTAGGATTTTTAGTATTTAATACACATCCTGCTAAAGTATTTATGGGAGATACTGGATCTTTAGCACTTGGAGGTGCTTTAGCAACTGTTGCTATATTAACAAGACATGAAATAAGTTTAGCAATTATTGGTGGCGTTTTTGTAATTGAAACATTATCAAGTTTAGTACAAATAATTGCAATTAGAAAATTTAATAAAAAAGTATTTTTAAAAGCACCACTTCATCATCATTTTGAACAATTAGGATGGAGTGAAACAGATATTGTAAAAATGTTTTGGATAGCAGGTTTTATGTTAGGTATGCTTGGTATTATTTATGGAGTATGGTTATAAATCATACTTTTTTAAATATTATTAAATAGGTGAGTATATGAAGAAAATAGATTATAAATTGTTTATATCAGTAGCGTTACTCGCATTATTTGGATGTTTTATGGTATATACTTCTAGTAATATATGGGCAGAATATAAATTTAATAATTCTTATAAATATTTTATAAATCAATTTGTTTTTTTTATATTGGGTTTATTTATAATGTATTTTGTTTCTAAGATAGATTATAAAATATATAAAAAAAAATCTACGTTAATAATAAGTGTATGTTTTATACTTTTAGTACTTGTATTAATACCAGGTATAGGTGTTGTTAGAAATGGTAGTCGTAGTTGGTTTGGATTACTGGGTTTTGGAATACAACCTAGTGAAGTTAGTAAAATAGGTCTTGTAATATTTGTATCAAAATATTTATCTAATAATTATACTTTAATGTATGATATAAAAAAGGGAGTTTTTCCTATAATGAGTATTATACTTATATTCTTTTTACTTATTATGTTAGAACCTGATTTTGGTACAGGTATGGTTATTACTTTATCTTTAGTTGCTATGATTTTTGTATCAAAAGTTAAAATATCTTTCTTTGTTAAAATAGGCATATTAGGATTATTTGGTATAGTAGGTTTAATTATAGTTGCTCCGTATAGAATGGCTAGAATAGTTTCGTTTTTAAATCCTTGGAGTGATCCTTTGGGTAGTGGTTTTCAAATAATACAAAGTTTATATGCGATAGGTCCTGGTGGTTTATTTGGTTTAGGTTTTGGTAATAGTATTCAGAAACATTTTTATCTTCCAGAACCGCAAACAGATTTTATATTTTCTATTATTTCTGAAGAACTCGGTTTTATGGGTGTACTAATTGTTAGTAGTATATTTGTATTTATATTTTATAGATGTTTAAAAGTAAGTTTAAATACTAAGGATTTATTTGGTAAATATTTATCTTTTGGTTTATCATTTATGATAATATTTCAAACTATATTAAATTTATCTGTAGTTATTGGGTTAGTTCCTGTTACAGGTGTAACATTACCATTTTTAAGTTATGGAGGATCTAGTTTACTTGTTAGTATGACTTGTATAGGTATAATACTTAATATTTCTAGGAATACTGTATGATAGACATTAAAAAATGTGAAATATACTTATGTTTCACATTTATTTTATTTAGATTCTCTTTTTATTAATTTTGCGTGTACTACAACTTTATCATCGTTATTATAACAAGTAGAAAGTGTTAATATTTTATCTTCTTTATTTATAGCAGTTTTAAAATTATATTGGCTTCGTTTAAGTAACATATTTAAAAAATTATCATATTCTTCATCACTTATAAATTCTGTTTGTAAATAATCACTTGTTGTAGGTATTCTATATACACTAAATATTTGCCATAAAGTATTTTCTTTTTCTGTACTAATTTTAATTATATAATTATCTTTATTTTCTAACCAACCATTATTTAATATATTTTTTAAAGTTCCAAAAATAGTTTTGTTTTGTCTACCATGACCATATATTATAGTATTTTTATTATCTGTTTTATTATTTCTATAATCTAAAAATACCCAACCTCCACCATTTGATGATTTATCAAACGAATGATTTAAATAATAATCATTATTGGATGTTTGAACAAATGGGTAATTAATATTAGTACCATTTACTTTTATCCAACCAACAACATCTTTGTTAATCTTTTTTAAATCATCAAATTTAACATCTATCATATTCATTTTAATATAATCCCAGTAAGGATCACTTTTACTTAATTCTTCATTATTATTAATTATTTCTGTTTTATCAGAATCATTTACTTCTTTAGTAATATTATTATCTATCTTACTCATTATTTTTTTAGTATTATTATTATCTATATTCCATTTTATTATTTTATATAATGAAAATAATAGAGTGATAGAAAATAATATAATTAGTATTAAACTTATTAAGTTACGTTTACTTATTTTTTTCTTTTTCATATTATTATTCCTTTATCTATATAAAACTATATCATATTTAATACTTTTTATGTATATAAAAAAAGTAAGTATTTCTAAATTGTCAATGTTTTATTGGAAAGTATTATTGTTATTATATATTTAGTTTATTATAATCAATTTAGGAATGGAGTGTGATGTTAAGAATTAAAAATGTAATTTTTAATATTATTAAAAGAGGAGGATATATGAAAAGAAATAGATTATTATTAGTTTTTGTACTTTTATGTACGTTTTTTATGGAGGTTAGATATACTAATGCTTATACTATAAAAGAAGATGGTAAATATGCAATTATATTGTCTTTAAAACCTGTTGATGAAGGTGATATAGACTTAGTGGAATATGGTAAAGTTATTAAGTTTGATTTAGATAATTTAGATGAAGAAATTAAATTATCTGATATAACTGCTGGAATTAATGCTTTTAATGGAAAAAATAAATTTGCTGGATGGAATACAGATTATAATAGTAGTGTTCCAATGAGTGATGTAACTTTTAAATCTAGTGATTTTAAATCTTCAGGTGATATGGGTGATGTATCTTATAGTAATGGGTTAACATTATATGCTATATTTACAAATGAATTATTAAAAGATACAGGTACATATTATATTACACTTGATCCATTTGCAGGTACTATAAATGAAAAAAATTTGTTAAGATTAACAAGTAAATCTAGTGAATTTAAGACAGTAGATTTAAGTAATTATAAACCTGTTAGAAAAGGTTGTACATTTGTAGGTTGGGATTATAATGGTACACTAGTTACTAGTATAGATTCAAGTTATTTTAAAAATGGTGATGTTATAACTGTAACTGCTGTTTATAAAAAAGATACATTTGAAGATGATGATAGTTATGTATTAAAGTTAAATGCTAACGGAGGTACTATAGAAGGAGAAAGTATCAAAAAATATAATTATTTAGGTGGAAATAATTCTGGTACTTTTATGGCAATTTTTCAATATGTACCAATTAAAAAAGGATATACATTTAAGGGATGGAATTCAAAAGTAGATGGTAGTGGAAAATATTATAAATATATGTATTGGCGTAATTGGTTTAAAGATTCAGAAGGATTTGATGTAGATACTTTAAATGATTATGCTTATAAAAATTTAACTTTATATGCTATTTGGGAAAAAGATGCAAATACTGAAATAGAAAAAGTTAATATTATTGAAAGTAATAGTAGTACTAAAGGAAATATAGTATTTGAAGATGGTATAGATAAAGATTATAAATTAGATATAAAAGAAGTTGAAATTAAAGAAGATTTAAAAAATAAAAATGTTAAATTTATTGTAGATATAAATGTATTAAATAATACTACAGTAGTTCCTATTAGTAATAGTAAATTAAAAATATCTTTTAAATTACCAGAAACATTATTAAATTATAAAAAATATCAAATTGTTTATATTAAAGATGGTGAAATAAAAGAATATTTACCTGCTACAATAAAGAACGGGTATATAGAATTTGAAACTTCTCACTTAAGTGAATATGGTGTTATAGCAACTAATGAAGAAACTATTAAGAATCCTAAAACAAGTGATAATGTAATAAGTTATGTAGTTTTAGGTTTTATATCTATAGTATCTTTAATAAGTATGATAGTTTTAAAAAGAAGAAAATGTTAATTTAGCATTTTTTTAATATAAATTATATTTCCAAAAAGTCATTGCTTTTTTTGTCAATTTTCTTGAATATAAAAATACTATTTAATATAATATGGAATATAGAAAAGGAGAATATTTGTGAAAAAAATTAAATTATTTGGAATTATATTAATTTTAGTATCGTTTTTATTTACAATTAATGTAAGAGCAGAAAATAAAAATGAAGTAAAATTGAATTTTAAAAAAGGAATTGTTTATGATGGATATGTTGAATATGATAAAATAGCAAAATTACAATTATTTAAAGGTGATGATTTAGTTGTTAACATTGAAAATAATATGGTAATTGATTTAAATGAAGCAGAATACAAGTTTGTAATTGAAGAAATTGAAGATTCAAGTATTGCTGGCTCTAAAACACCTATAAAATTAAATATTAATAATTGGTATTACCCTATGACAACAAAATTAGGTGAAACTAAATCTACATTCAAATTAGAAACAAGTAAATTTAGTGGAACATTAGATGTTAAATTTGTAAGAACTATAACAGTTATTAATACAAAGGTTGAAAATGTTTATGAAAATATAACACCAAAAGGTGTAATTGATTTGACTAATAGTAAAGAATATGTAATTGATTTTTCTAAAAATGATGAGTTAACAGAAGGATTAAAATCATTTGCGGAATTAGATAAAACATTATATTATAAAAGAAGCAATGATAGTCTATTATTAACGGACAATGAAAGTGAAGCTGTTATAAAGATAGTTGGAAACAGAACAGAAAATAAAGCAATATTAACTGCAGTAAATGTTGGAACTAAAAAAAGTGAAAATTTTAAAGGATTTCATATGCAATATACGGGTTCAGCATTGGATTATAACAACACTGAGGATGGTATTATATATGAAACAAGATATGATTACTATACCAGATGCACTTATGATTTTACATTTAAATATGCAGATGAAAAAAATATAGTTGAAGAAATTAGTTACAAGTTTTTAGAAGGTGAAAATTTAAATTATACAATTGATAAAGATAATAATGCTAGATTTAGAATTGACGCTGATTATAGTTTATTTCAAAATGGTGGTAAAGTTTATATAGATAATGTTTTAGTTGATAGTAATAACTATACATCAGAAAGTGGTAGTACAATAATTAATTTAAAAAAAGATTATTTAAATAAATTAAGTATAGGAGAACATAAATTAGAAGTATTGTTTAATAATGGTGGAGTAGCTGAAAGTAAATTTACTATTAATAAGACTAAAGAAGAAATAGAGACAAAAAAAGAAGAAACTATTAAAATAGAAAATCCAAAAACTGTAGATAATATTACTATTTATTTTGTATTAAGTATTATATCTGTTTTAAGTTTAATATCTTTAAGAAAAATTTGTAATTAAGTTATTAAAGAATAGGAGAGAAAAACTCTTCTTTTTTTTGTTTTTAAATTATATTTTTCTACAATATTTTTATATTTTAAGTGTTAAATTGGTAAATACAATGAAGTTGTTGGTGGTATGATATTTTATATTTCTTTATAATTTTATTTATAGAATAGGAGTAAAAATATATGAACAGAAAACAGAAGATTATAGTAAGTGTAACAGGAATATTTATAGTATTATTAATACTTGTAGGATTAACATATGCATACTTCTTAACTAGAATACAAGGAAATACTAATACTAAATCTATTTCAGTTACAACTGCAGATTTAAAATTAACATACGGAGATGGAACTAATCAAGTATTAGCACCAGATACAAAATTACTTCCTGGTAGTGATGCAATAGGTACTAAGGATTTTACTGTTACAAATGAAGGAAACAGTAAAACTAGTTATGTAGTAGTAATTGAAGATGTAAGTATTACTAAAAATGGTAGTACTACTACATTCGAATCTAATGACTTTAGATATACTTTAACTTGTACTAAAAAAGATGGTACAAAATGTGATGGGATTACATCACAAACAATATTTCCAATAAATGGTGGACTTTTAATATCAAATAGTGTAGATGTAAGTGATGTACAATCATACACATTAACATTATGGTATATAGATACTGGAATAGACCAATCAAATGATATGGGAAAAACATATAATGCAAAAGTAAATATAAAAGATACTGATTCATTAACATTAAATAATCCATATAGAAATGAAACAGATACATTAAAGAAAACTATAATAGATAATGCTATGATAGGAACTGGTAGTACTAAAATGGGTAGTGAAGTAACTACATTTACTAAAGTTTCAGGAGAAAATGACAAACTACTTAATACAGCACCAGATGATTATGGTACAAGTTACTATTACTATGGAGCAGTAACAGATAATTATGTATCATTTGCAAATAAACTATGGAGAATAGTACGAATTAATGGAGATGGCTCAATAAGACTAGTTTTAGATGATGTTGCAAAAGATAGTAGTGGAAGTGTAATAGAAACTGAATTTAATCCAAATTTTGATGATAATGCATATGTAGGATATATGTATGGCACAACAGGAAGTACAACATATGATGAAACGCACAGGAATATAAATGATAGTACAATAAAAACAAATGTAGATAAGTGGTATGAAGATAATTTAAAAACAAATTATGCAAACTATTTATCAGATACATTATTCTGTAATGATAAAACACTTTCTTCAAGTGGTATAGGTGAAGTGACAACACAACTTGGTTATGGAGCAAATAGAACATTTTATTCAACAACAGAAAGATTGGAATATAGTACAGGAACAACAGACATAACAACTGCAAAGCCAACATTTAAATGTGCAGAAAGTGCAACAAATGATTATTCAAGATTTACAGTAAATGTCATAACACTACCAAATGGAAATAAAACAAATGGAAATTTAACATATCCAGTAGGACTACTAACAGCTGATGAAGTATCATTTGCTGGAGCATACAAAAGTGGTCAAACAAATAAATCATGTTATTTATACAATTCTTCCATATCTTCTCGTTGGTGGCTTTCGTCTCCGGATTTTTATGGCGGTTCGACTGCGTTTGAGTGGGTCGTTTATGCATCGTATGGTTACTTCGGAAGCAATGACGTCGTCAACAGTGGTGGTGTCGATCCTGTCGCTTTCCGCCCTAGTATCAATCTAAAGGCTGAAACGCTTGTGAGTCAGGGTGATGGTACTAAATCAAATCCTTATGTTATAAAATAAAATATAAATCCACAAAATATTGTGGATTTTTTGATATTTAAGAGTGTATTTTAATATGATAGTATTAGAGTGGTGGTAGTATGTTTAAAAGAATAAATGATGTAAATATACATTATGAATTTAATGTTATAGGTAGTGATATTACTATTGTTTTACTTCATGGTTGGGGTCAAAATATTGAAATGATGAAACCGTTGGGTGAAAGATTTAAAGAATACTTTAATATTTTATATGTGGATTTACCTGGATTTGGTAAGAGTGAAGAACCAGATAAAGTATGGAGTGTTTATGATTATAGTCGTACGTTACATAAATTATTTAATGAGTTAAATTTAAATAAAATTATTTTAATAGGACATTCGTTTGGTGGAAAGATATCTCTTGTTTATTCATCTATTTATAAAGTAGAAAAATTAGTTTGTTTAGCTAGTCCATATTGTAAAGAAATTACACGTTTACCTATTAAAACAAAAATATATAAAAAAATTAAAAAAGTATGGGGTTTAAGATGGCTTAGTAGTATTCTTTCTAATTTTATTGGAAGTAGTGATTATAAAAAAGCAAGTACAATAATGAGAGGAGTTTTAGTTAATTCTATAAATATTGATATTGTAGAAGATATTAAAAAAATTAAGACTCCGACATTACTAATTTGGGGTACGCTTGATACTGCTGTACCTTTAAAAAGAGCATATGAATTAGAGAGTTTAATTAAAGATTCTGGTGTAGTAGTTTATGAAGGTGCTACTCATTATGCTTATTTAGAAAGATTAAATGAAGTAGTTTGTGTTTTGTATAATTTCTTTAATATTAAGGAGTGATATTTTTGTATATAATTATATTTAATATATTGAGTTCGTTTTTGTATATATTTATTAAAACTAAAAAGAATTTACATATGTTACAACAAAATTTTTATAATGAAAATAATAGATATATAAAGTGGGGTTATAAAAATTTTAATCAAGTTATTAAATTAGATGTAGTAGTTTGTGTTATAAACTTAATTAATTTATTTTTTAAAAATAATATATTATGTTATAGTTTTTTATTATATTTAGTTTTTTATATTATAGAAAATAATAAATTAAAAAAAGAAACAGTTAAGATACCTTTAAAGGTTACTAATAGAATTAAACGTTTAGTTATGAGTATATGTTTATTGTATTTATTGAGTATAGTTTTATTAATTAAAAGTAAATATGAATATAATTTATTATTTAGTTTGTTAATATCTTTAAATTTTTATGTTGTATTTATTTCTAATATAATTAATAAGCCTATAGAAAAGTGTGTATTTTTATATTATAAATTTAAGGCAATAAAGAAACTTAAATCTAATAAGAATCTTGATGTAATAGGTATAACTGGTAGTTATGGTAAGACTAGTAGTAAGAATATTTTAAATGATATATTAAGTGTTAAATATGATGTTCTTGCTACACCATTAAATTATAATACTGAGTATGGTTTAATTTTAAGTATTAATAATTATCTAGATAAGTTTAATAATATTTTTATTGCTGAAATGGGTGCTTTTAAAATGGGTAGAATAGAAAAATTATGTAAGTTAGTTAAACCTAAATATGGAATAATAACTAGTATTGGTACTGCTCATTTAGAAACGTTTGGTAGTAGAGAAAATATACAAAAGGGTAAATTTGAACTTATTGAGAATATTAAAAGTGATGGTGTTGGAATTCTTAATATGGATGATCCTTATCAAGTAAGTTATAAGATTAAGAATAATTGTAAAATTATTTGGATTGGTATAGATAGTGATGCTGATATTAAAGCTAGTAATATAAACATAGATTCTAATGGAATGAGTTTTGATGTATATTTTAAAGAAGATAAAGTAACACATACTTTTAAAACTAAATTGTTAGGTAAGGCTAATGTATATAATATACTTGCTGGTGTTGCATTTGGTAAATATATGGGTATGAATTTTAATGAGTTAGAAATAGGTGTTAAAAGGATTAAACCTATTACACATAGGTTAGAGTTAAAACGTATGAATAATTATACTATTATTGATGATGCTTATAATTCTAATCCAGTTGGTTCTAAGATGGCGCTTGATGTTTTAAATTTAATGGATGGTGAAAAAATTGTTGTTACTCCTGGAATGATAGAGTTAGGTAGTGAGCAATATAGTTTAAATAAACAATTTGGTAAATATATTAGTGAAGTTGCTGATAATGTTATATTAGTTGGTGAAAAACAGACTAAGCCAATATTAGATGGATTAATTAGTAATAATTATAATATAAATAAAATTAAAATAATTAATGATGTAAGAGAAGCATTTTCTATAATAGATAGTATAAAAACTGAAAAAGAGAAATATGTTTTATTAGAAAATGATTTACCTGATATATTTAATGAGTAGAAAGAAGGATTTTATGAAGATTAAAGTTGGTGTTATATTTGGTGGAGAAAGTGTAGAACATGAAGTAAGTATAATTAGTGCATTACAAGCAATAAATAATATTGATAAAAATAAGTATATAGTAGTACCTATTTATATTTCAAAAGACAAGGTGTGGTATACAGGAAAAGATTTATGTGATATATCTATTTATAATGATTTAGATAAAGTTAAAAAAAATTCTAAAAGTGTAAGTTTATGTAAGGTTGGTAATGAATACTATTTAATACAGACAAAAGGTTTATTAAATAAAATTGTTGATAAAATAGATATAGCTTTTCCTATTGTTCATGGACAAAATGTAGAAGATGGTTCTTTAGCAGGGTATTTAGAAACTGTTGGAATTCCGTATGTTGGACCTAATGTTCTTGGTGCTAGTTTAGGACAAGATAAAGTAGTTATGAAACAAGTATTTGAATCTTCTAATATTCCGGTAGTAGATTATGTGTGGTTTTATGAAAGTGATTATATAAATGATGAAGAAAAATATTTAAGAGACATTAAAAAACTTGAGTATCCAGTTCTTGTTAAACCAGCTAGTTTAGGTAGTAGTGTAGGTATAAATTTTGTTAAAAATGAAAATGAAATAAAAGATGCAATAAATGAAGCTTTTACTTATGATGATAAAATTGTTGTTGAAAAAGCAGTAGAGAATTTAATTGAAGTTAATTGTAGTGTTTTAGGTGATAAGAATATGCAAAGTACTAGTGTAATAGAACAAGTCTTATCTAATAATCAAATTTTAACTTACGAAGATAAATATATTGGAGATTCTAAAAAAAGTGGTGTAAAGAGTAAGGGTATGGCTAGTACTAATAGGATTATACCAGCTAGAATAAATAAAGAGTTAGCTCATAGTGTAAGTAATATTAGTAAAGATGTTTTTAAAGTACTAAATTTAAGTGGAGTATGTAGAATAGATTTTTTAATTAATTCAAAAACAAATGAAGTATTTGTAAATGAACCAAATACTATTCCAGGGTCTTTATCATATTATTTATGGGAAAAATCTAATATAAAATATAGTGAATTATTAGATAGATTAATTAGTATTAGTATTAAAAATTATAAAGATAGAAGAAAAAAAGTATTTAGTTTTGATACTAATATATTAAAAAATTATAATAAAAATAGTGGTTTTAAGAAATAAAGTGTATATTACTTTACATAAATTTTAAAAAATTTTAAATTTTGTATTTATTTTTTTAAAATATTTGATATAATAAATATGCACAACAGAGTTCTGTATATACACTTAACTTTACTCACACTTTGTAATGATGTCGACAATTATGACAAAGTCCATATATGCGCCTTCTGTTGTGCTTTTTTTTTGCTTTAAATTATGTTAAAATTAATTTGAAATGCGAATAATTATATTTTTAGACATAAAAGTGGGCTTTTAGACGTGTTTTTTAATTTAATTATAAAATTATGGTATTGTATTTTACAATTTCAATTAGGGGAGTGATTAATATGTTAAAAGAAAAAACAGGATATGCAAGTATTGATAAACCTTGGTTAAAGTATTATCCTAACAATGTGTATGAAACAGTTACAGAAAATGTTGATGAAAAAATATTTGATTTTATGCATTCAAAAAATATTGATGATTTAAATGATTATGCTTTAAGTTATTTTGGAAGAAAAATAACTTATACTGAAATGTTTAGCGAAATAGAAAATTATGCAAAAATACTTAAAGGATATGGAATTGGCAAAAATGATATAGTTTCATTATGTTTACCTAACATTCCAGAAACAGTGTATTTAAAATATGCTTTAAATAGAATTGGTGCTATTTCTAATATGATTGATCCTAGACAAAGTAGTCAAAATATTTTATCTTTTGTAAATGATACAAATTCTAAATTATTATTTTGTATTTTGGATGCTTGTGAGTTAAAAATCAATCCTATAATAGATAAATTAAAAGTTGATGATGTTGTTATTTTAAGTGTTTCAGATTCGTTAAATATGAATACTAATTTGACATCTTCTATAGTAAATTTGATGTATAAAATCAAAAAAAATGATTATATAAATAAAAATAAAAATTATAAAAGTAAATATAAATTTAATGATGATTTAAATAAATTCTATACTGATTATTTAAATGTTGATACTAATTATGAACCCGATGATGTTGCAACAATAATGTACACTAGTGGTACAACAGGTACAGCAAAGGGTGCTATGTTAACTAATGAAGCTTATAATACAATGCATAATCAATTACAATATACAGCTGATTTTAGAAGAAAAGATACTTTTTTTGGAGCTATTCCATTCTTTTCGGCATATGGTTCTTTTTGTGGAATGCATAATTCGTTGTGTTCAGGACAAGAAATAATTTTGTTACCTAAAATTGATCCAAATAAAATAGATAAAGTATTGTTAAAATATAAACCAAATATATCTTTCTTGGTTCCTGGATATTGGGAAAGTTTTAGCAATAGTAAAAAAGCGAATAAAAAAGATTTATCATATATGAAAATTATTGTTGCCGGAGGAGATAAATGGGCGCCTGCATCAATTAATATTGTTAACGATTTCTTGAAAAAACAAAATTGCGAACATAAAGCAAGAGTTGGTTATGGTGCAACAGAATTTGGTGGTGCTGTCTCAGTTGTTCCTGAAAGTGATTTATATATAGCAGGAAGCGCTGGTTTAGTTTTACCATCTTGTAATGCAATGGTAATTGATAGAGAAACTAATGATGAATTGAAATATAATGAGATAGGTGAGATTTGTATATCATCTCCAACAATGATGAAAGGTTATATAAACAAAGAAGAAGAAACTAATCAATTAGTTATTGTTAAAAATAATGAAAAATTTTATAAAACTGGAGATCAAGGATATATTAATGAAGATGGAATTATTTTCGTTATTGACAGATATAAACGTTCAATGATGAGACCAGATGGTCATACAGTGCATGCAACTCCAATAGAAAATACAATTTTAGAAAATGAAAATGTCGAAAAATGTTGTGTTGTTGGTTTAAAAATTGGAGATAAGGCTGGAGATATCCCTACTGCATTTATTAAAGTAAAAAATAAAACTAATATAGAAGACTTTATAAATGAATTAGATAATTATTGTTTAAAATACTTAGCTGAAAGGGATAGAGCATTAGCATATGTTTTAATCGATGAAATGCCATATAATCTAATGGGAAAAATTGATTATAGAAAATTAGAACAAATTAATATAAAAGACTTAGATATAATAATTGTTGATAATACATTTTTTAGGGAAAAAAGTAATAAAAAAATATTAAAATTACAAAAATGATTTTAATATTTTTTCTTGCTATTACGGGAATATTTTGATACTATTAGTCTAGGTGATAATATGAATGTGGGTATATCTTTTACTTTGTTAAGTGTAATATATAATTTAATTTTAAATATTATATATTTACCTAAAGAACGTATAAAAAGTATAGAAAATACAATCTATACAGTTTTAATTTTAACAACATTATTTGGGAGTATAGAAGGTATATTTTGTTATATAGGCGTAAAATATTATGATATATATCCTTTATTTTCAGTTTTAGTTTCTAAAGGGTATTTAGTTTTTTTACTTATCTGGTTTTCTATATTTACACTTTATGTAATATATATTTCTAATATTAAAATTTATGGTGATAATAAAGAAAAATTTTTCAGAGTAATAAAGTTATTTGTAGTTTTAGCTATTATAATATTTTTACTTATTTGTTTTTTGCCAATAATTTATGTATCAAATAATAATATAGTTTATACAACTGGTTCAAGTGTTAAGTGTGTTTATTCATTTTCTGTATTATATTTTATTGTTTGGATAGTTTGTGTTATAAAAAATATTAAAAATTTAAATAAAAAATTTATTCCAGTATTTTTAAATATTGTACTTTTGATTGTAGTAGTTGCTATACAAAAATATAATCCAGCGTTATTACTTGTTACATCATCTTTATCATTAATTACCTTTTTGATGTATTTTACAATAGAAAATCCCGATGTTAAACAAATGAAAGAACTGGCTAAAAATAATCTTATAACAGAACAGGCATATATAGATAAATCTAATTTTATATTTGAGATGACACAAGAGGTTAGAGAACCATTAAATTATATAAAAAATACAACAAAGAATATGTTAGACAATGAACCTAGTAAAGATGAATACAAAGAAGGATTAACATACGTTTATAATGCTTCAAGACAATTAGATTTTGTAGTTAATGATGTTTTAAATGTTAGTTCTTTAGATGTACAAAAAGTTAAATTTTTAAATAATAGATATAGTTTAAAAATGATTTATGAAGACTTAATAAAAAGAATTGAACAAAGTGTTAGTAAAACTGTGGAATTTAGACATACTATTCCAAGTGAAGTTCCATATTTATATGGAGATAATATAAAATTAAAACAAGTTTTATATTCTTTATTAATGAATGCTGTTAGAAAAACTGAAAATGGTTTTATTGAGTTTAATATAGATATTATAGAAAAATATGATGTTTGTAGAGTTATTTTTAGAATAACTGATAGTGGTGTTGGTATAGGTATAGACAAAATAAATGAAATATTAAGTGTTACTAGTGAATTAGATAAAGATGATATAGTTAATTTAGAAAAATCAGAATTTAATATAGAATTGTGTCAAAAAATAATTAAATCATTAGGTGGTAATTTACTTATTAAAAGTAAGTTAGGAAAAGGTACTGAAATAATTTTAACAATAGATCAAAAAAAATATATTGAAAAAAATATAGTAGACTCTAATAATTTTGGAAATAAGAGTGTTTTAGTAGTTAACCAAGATAAAAATATTAATAATCTACTTAGAAAGAAATTTCTTAAAAATGATATAAATGGTTCATTTTTAATGTATGGAATGGATGCAATAGATAAAATTAAGAGTGGTAAAAAATATGATTATATATTGTTACAAGATGAAATGAAAGAAATGTCTGGATATGAAACTTTAAAAAAATTAGAAGAATTAGATAAATTTGATATGCCAGTAATTATAATGTTAAAGGAAAATAAATATAGTATAAAAGAGCATTATATAAAAGATGGTTTTAGTGATTATATTTTATTGGGAAGTTTTAGTAGTGAAATAGATAGAATAATGAACAAATATTAATGTATTGTTTTGTTAAATGAATTAAATTTATTTTTATAATATAAGGACTTACTTTTTTGGTAAGTTTTTTTGTTTTTTATTAACAAAAGTATGTTATAATTAGTTTGAAATGCGAATAATTATATTTTTAGACATAAAAGTAAGCATTTTAGACATAAAATTTTATTTTTATTAAATTAGTGATATAATATTAAATTAATTTAAGGGGGGTATATATATGAATATTGGAATAGATATAGATGGAGTACTTACTGATATTAGAAAGTTTCAATTAGAAAAGGGAGAAAAGTTTTTTAATAAAAAAATTGTAAATAAAGATGGTTTTACTATTAGTGAAATGTTTAATTGTAGTGAGAGTGAATCTAGAAAGTTTTGGACTAAGTATTTATTAGAATATTCTACTATTTTTAAAGCTAGGGTTAATGCGTCTAGTGTTATTAGTAAATATAAAAATAGTAATAATAAAATATTTATAATAACTTCACGAGAATTTACTAATAAAGATAATTTTATGGGTAAATTAATGAGATTTATAGTTACTGAATGGCTTAAGAGTAATAATATAAGTTATGATAAAATTATTTATTGTGGTGAAAGTAAAAAACAAGAAATAATAAATAATAATATAAATGTTATGATTGAAGATAATAAGGATAATGCTTTAGAATTAAGTCCTTATACAAAAGTTATTTTAGTAGATGAAGAATATAATAAAAACGTTTCTAGTGATAATATTTATAGAGCTAATGATTGGTTAGAAATTGATGATTATTTAAAATGTTTTAGTAGATTATTTAATAGAAGTGCTTATTTAAACCAAAAAAGTGTTACTGGATATCCTAGTATTGATAAGCCTTGGCTTAAATATTATACTTATGCTCAATCTATAAATAGAGTACCTGATATGACAATATATCAATGTATGGAATATGGTGTTAAAAATAATTTAAATAGAGAAGTTTTAAATTATGTAGATAGAAGTATATGTGGGAATGAATTTTTAAGTAATATAGATAATGCTAAGAAGGCTTTAAAATGTTTATATAAAGATACTAATAATATTGAAGATGAAATAGTTTCTATAGTTTCAAATAATGTACCAGAGGCAATCTATGCATTTTATGCTGCTAATAGATTAGGTATGACGGTTAATTTAATACATCCTTTATCTAGTAAAAAAAATATAATTAGTAGTATTAAAAATTGTAATTCTAAAATAGTTTTTTGTATTGATTTTGATTATGAAAAAATAAAAGATATATGTGATAGTAAAGTTGTTGTATTATCTAATAAAGATTCTATGCCTTTATTTACTAAATTAATTTATAGTAGTACATTAAAAGATTTAGAGTTTTATAAAGAAAAGAGAAAAGATAATTTTATTACTTGGGATGAATTTAATGGTTTAGGTAAAAATGTTTTAGAAGTAGAAGATTATCCTTTTATACCTAATAGAGCTCAAGTAATACTTAGTACTGGTGGAACAACTGGAGCACCAAAAGGAGCACTTTTAACTAATGAAAATTTTAATAGTATGCCTAGTCAGTATGGTGTGAAAGCTAATTTTAGTGAAAAAGATAAAATGGTTGCAGTTATGCCAATTTTCCATGGGTTTGGACTTTGTAATTGTATTCACATGCCACTTGCACTTGGAGCTTCTGTTATATTAATGCCTAAGTATGATGCTAAGAGTTTGGCACATATATTTAAAAAACATAAACCAAGCGATATAATGGGTGTTCCAACTTTAATGAGAGATATATTACATAATAAAGTATATTCAAATATTGATTTTTCATTTATTAATTATATAGTTTCTGGCGGTGGACCTATGGGTGCAGATGAAGAATTATTTAATGAATTTTTAAAGAAAAGAAATTGTAGTAAAAAAATAACTAAAGGATATGGTTTAACAGAAGCTACTAGTAGTTTAACATTTACATTTGATGATAGTAATGATGTTAATAGTGTTGGAATACCGCTTGTTAATACAGATATAAAAATTGTAGAACCAGGAACAACTAAAGAATTAAAATATAACGAATTAGGCGAAGTTTGTGCTAAAGGACCATCTATTATGAAAGGTTATTATAAAAATAGTGCTGCAACTAACGAAGATTTAGTTTTTCATGAAGATGGAGATTTATGGCTACATACTGGAGATATGGGATATATTAATACTGATGGAAAATTATTTATAACAGATAGAATTAAAAGATTAATTATAGTTAGTGGTGTTAATGTGTATCCTTCTTTAATAGAAGATACAATAGCAAGTCATTATATGGTTAAAGAGTGTTGTGTTATAAAAAAACCGCATGAATATAAGTATGAAGTTCCTAAAGCATACATAGTTTTAAATGATGGATATGAGTTTACAGAACAATTAAAAAAAGAACTTTTAAATTTATGTAATTCTTTACCTAATAAATATTATATACCACAAGAAATTGAAGAAATTGATGAGTTACCAAAAACTTTAATGAATAAAATAGATTATAAATTATTAGAAGAAAAAGAGAAAAATAATAAAGTATTAAGAAAGGAAAATAAAAATGTTTAATTATCAAACAGGAAGAAAAGTTGTTAAAAGTATATTTATGCCTTTATATCATCCTAAAATAATTAATGAAGCATTGGTTCCAAAAAGTGGTCCAATTATTCTATGTGGGAATCATTTACATGTTTGGGATCAGGTACCAGTGATTTGTTCTACAAAGAGAACTATTCATTGGATGGCTAAAAAAGAATATTTTGATTCTAACATGGCTTGGATGTATAAGGGATTTGAATGTATTCCAGTTGATAGATATAATAATCCACATGAATCAAAAGAAATAGCAATTAAATATTTAAAAAATGGAGAAGCTGTTGGAATATTTCCAGAGGGTACTAGAAATAGATTAACTTTTGCTAAAAAAAATTATTTAGAGAAGTTGGAAAATTATAGAAAGTTTTTATATGAAAATTATTCTAATGATAAAGCAGTTTTATATAATAATGAGTATTATGTTGAAATGAAAGAAGCACAAGAAAAATTAACAGAAGTAAAAAAAGATTTAGAAAAAAGAAAAATTACAGATTATGATGAGAATGATATATTATTACCGTTTAAATTTGGTGCAGTTAAGATGGCTCAAGAAACTAATTCATTAATAGTACCATTTGGAATAACTGGGGATTATAAAGTTAATAATAATAATTTAACTTTAAGATACGGAACTCCAATTAATGTAAGTAATATGGATTTAGAAGAAGCAAATAATATTTTAAGAAATGATATAAAAAGATTAGTTTTAGAAAATAGAAAGTAAGGAATAGTTAATGCTATTCTTTTATTGTTTTATTAATAATATTTTGCTATACTGTTGGTATAGTAGGTGATAATGTGAATAGTATATTAATTCAATGTTGTAGTTTTCTATATATAGTTTTATTACTTTTTGTATATTTTTCTAAAAAAAGACTTAATGTTTTAGAAAATAAAATATATATAATTATGTTAATATCTAACTTTCTTGGTTTGATTATTGATGTTGCAAGTGTATTTACTATTAAATATATGGATACAATACCACTTTTAAATAGTATTGTAACTAAATTATATTTAATATATTTGCTTACATTTATGTTTTTATTTACTTTATATATTTTAACTATATCTATAAAAGATAAGAGTAAGGGTAGAATTAAAGTTATAAAATCTATTAAATTTGCTAGTTTTATATACTGTATATTCTTTATAATAACAAGTTTTTTACCACTATATTATAAGAATAATAATGGTGTTATATATTCATATGGACCAGCGGCTACATTTTTATATTTAGTAAGTACATTATGTATGGCAGTTTGGTTAATATGTACAATAAGTAATTTTAAAAATATTAGAGATAAAAAGTATTTACCTATGTTTGTTTTCTTTGTTATAGGAAGTTTAGTTACAGCTATACAAGGTGCAAGACCAGAATTATTACTGATGACTTCTATGGAATCTTTTATAATAATGCTTATGTATTTCACTATAGAAAATCCTGATATTAAAATGTTACAAGAAATGGCAAAGAATAATGATTTAGTAGAACAAACATATATTGATAAATCTAACTTTTTATTTGAACTTACTGGAGAAGTTAAAAATCCACTTAACAATATCAGAGAGGTTACTAGAGAATTAGAAGAAGTTAATGATTTAGAAGAAATAAAAAGTGGTTTAAAAATTATAAATAATTCCATAAGACAATTAGATTTTGTAATGGATAATGTTTTAAATGTTAGTTCTTTAGATGTACAAAAAGTAAAATTTATGAATAATAGATATAATTTAACTTCTTTGTATAAAGATTTAGTAGCTAGAGTTAGTCAAAATATAAAAAGTGATGTAGAATTTAGACATAGTATTCCAAATAATGTTCCATATTTATATGGTGATAGTATAAAATTAAAACAAGTTTTATATTCTTTGATAATGAATGCTGTTAAAAAGACTGAAAATGGTTTTATAGAATTTAAAATTAATACAATAGAAAAATATGATGTATGTAGAGTTATATTTGAAATTGTTGATAGTGGTGTTGGAATATCATTAGATAAAATAAATGAGATTTTAAGTGTTACGGGTGAATTTGATAAAGATGATTTAGATTCTTTAGAAAAAACAGAATTTAATATTAAGTTATGTCAGAAAATAGTAAAATCTTTAGGTGGTAATTTACTTATTAAAAGTAAAGTAGGACATGGTACAGAAGTTATATTAACTATTGATCAGAGAATATTTAAAAATGAAAAAGAAAATAATTTAAAAGTATATGAAAATATATTAATGAATAATAAAAGAGTATTAGTGGTTAATCAAGATAAAAATATTAATAATTTACTTAGAAAGAAATTTCTTAAAAATGATATAAATGGTTCATTTTTAATGTATGGAATGGATGCAATAGATAAAATTAAGAGTGGTAAAAAATATGATTACATTTTGTTACAGGATGAAATGAAAGAAATGTCTGGATATGAAACTTTAAAAAAATTTGAAAAATTAGATAAATTTGATATACCAGTAATTATAATGTTAAAGGAAAATAAATATAGTATAAAAGAGCATTATATAAAAGATGGCTTTAGTGATTATATTCTACTAGGAAGTTTTAATAGTGAAATTGACAGAATAATAAATAAGTATTAGCATATTATTTATAGAAAGAAGGACTATGATGTTATTAAAATATATTATATTGGGAATTATACAGGGTATTACTGAACCTTTACCAATTAGTAGTAGTGGACATATATTTATATTTAAACAAATATTTAATACTAATATGTTTAATGATTTAAATTTTGAAATATTTGTTAATTTTGCTTCTTTTATAGCAATATTAATTATATTTTGGAAAGATGTTGTTAAATTAGTTAATGGATTTTTTAATTATATATTTAATAAAGATAGAGAGAAATATTATAATGAGTTTAAGTATTCATTAATGATTATAATAGGTACTATTCCTGTGGGAATACTTGGTGTATTATTTAAAGATAAGATAGAAACTACTTTATCTAAAACTTGGATAGTAGGTTTAATGTTTATTGTTACTGGAATTCTTTTATTATTAGTAAAAAATATAAATGGTAAAAAAGGAGATAATGATATAACTTATAGAGATGCTATTATTATTGGTTTAATGCAAAGTGTTGCATTATTTCCTGGTTTATCAAGAAGTGGTACTGTATTAGTTGCATGCTTATTATGTAAATTATCTAGAGAAACATCATTAAAATATACTTTTATGTTATATTTTCCAGTAAGTGTTGCAACAATATTACTTGGAGTTAAAGATGTATTAGAAACTGGCATAACTGGTAGTATGATGTTATATTATTTTGTTGGGATGGTAAACGCTTTTATATTTACTTATTTAACTTATAAAGTATTGAGTGAAATAGTTAAAAAGGGTAAACTTTGGAAGTTTTCAATATATTTATTTATACTTGGTATTTTTACATTAATTTATTTTTTATAATATAAAAACTTACTTTTTTGGTAAGTTTTTTTGTTTTTTTATCAAAAAACAACGAAGTTGTTGGTTGTTATAATTTTTAAAAAAATATACCATAATGTTAACAGAACTAGGAGGCGGTCCTATGAGCTTGCGAGAAGTATTCAGAGATAATGTTAAACATTATAGGAAAAAGAAGAAGTTATCACAAGAACAGCTTGCGGAGATGTCTAATTTAAGTACTAATTATATTGGCGATATTGAAAGGGCTAACAGGAAAGTTACTATAGATACTATTGAAAAAATATCTAAAGGGTTAAATGTGGAAGCACATTTGTTATTAATGGAAAGACGTAAATAATTCATTTTAATGGATTTTTTTTTTGAAATTTGATAGTATATGTTATAGATTTGGTGTGATTAAATGAAATGGAAAATAAAAGATGTTGCAATAAATAATCAAGTAGTATTAGCGCCTATGGCTGGTATTAGTAATTCTAGTTATAGAAAAATTATTAAAGAGATGGGTGCTGGATTAATATTTGCGGAAATGGTTAGTGATAAAGCAATAATGTTTGATAATAAAAAAACAATAGATTTACTTAAAATGGATGATTATGAAAGACCTATTGCACAACAAATATTTGGTAGTGATGTTGATTCATTTGTTAGTGCTGCAAAAAGAATAGAGGAGTTAATGCATCCAGATATAATTGATATAAATATGGGATGTCCTGTTCCAAAAATTGCAATCCGTAGTCAAGCTGGTAGTGCTTTATTAAAAAATCCAGAAAAAATAGGAGAAATAGTTAGGAAAGTTAAAAATGCAGTTAGTGTTCCTGTTACTGTAAAAATAAGAAGTGGATGGGACGAACGTTCTATTAATTGTGTAGAGGTTGCAAAAATTATAGAGAAAAGTGGTGCTAGTGCAATAACACTTCATGCTCGTACTAGAAGTCAAGGTTATAGTGGAAAGGCTGATTGGTCTTTAATTAAAAAAGTCAAAGAAAATGTTAGTATTCCTGTAATAGGTAATGGGGATGTAACTACTCCAGAACTTGCTAAAAAAATGTTAGATGAAACTGGATGTGATGCTGTTATGATAGGAAGGGGAGTATTAGGTAATCCTTGGCTTATAAAACAAACTGTTGAGTATCTAGAAAATGGAACTTATAAAAAAGATGTTACTTTTCAAGAAAAGATAGAAATGTTAAAGAGACATTATAATTTGTTACTTTTAGATAAGAAAGAAAGTTTAGCACTTCTTGAAATAAGAAGTCACGCTTTATGGTATTTAAAAGGTTTACCTAATGTATCTAAAGTTAAAGTTTTAATATGTAATGCTAAAACTAGTGAAGAGTTATTTGATATATTAGATAATTATAAGGAAAGTTTAAATGATTAAAGATAATTTTGATAAGTTAGAACGAATAAAAACTATTGGTGATGGTAGAAACGGTTTTATATATTTAAGTAAATATAATGGTAATATTTGTACTTGTAAAGATTTTGCTACTAAAGAATATATTAAATTAATAAATGATAAAATGTTAAAACTTATAGAGTATTATAAAAAAGATTCTTCTTTGGTTTTTCCTTTTAAATTTTTATATAATGATTTAAATGATGATTATTTTGATTCGTATTTAACGGAATATAAAGATGGCTATAAAGATTTATATGAATTTTATAATTTAGATTATAAAGAAAAAGTGAGAATCTTAAAAAAGATAAGAGTATTAATTCAAGAAATGCATGAAGTTTATAAAGTAATTCATACTGATTTATATGATAATAATATAATGTATAATAAAGATTTAGATAGTGTATGTATTATAGATTTTGATTCTTATATAGATATTAATAGTAAAGAAGGATATTTAGGTATTGAAATGAATTTTTTAAGTAGAAAATATATTGAAAATACTGGTATAGATCAAAGTGTTGATGTATTTATGTTTAATTTATTGTGTTATTCATTTTTAAATAATGTAGATTTTTATGATGTAATAAATTATATTTATAAAGGTGAATATGGTGTATTAACTGATAATAGAATTATAAATGTCTTAAAAAGTTATAAGTTTTTCGATTGTAGAAGAAAAGTTAAAAAAGAATATATATTAGATTATATTTAGTATATTAAATAATATTTTATATAAGAAAGAGTTAATCTTTTTTTTTATATTTTTTATATAAAATTTAAATTTTGTGGTAAAATAATATGGCATAAGGAGTGAGTGATTTTATGGATAAAATTGTTATTAAAGGTGCTAGAGAAAATAATTTGAAAAATATAAATATAGAAATACCTAAAAATAAATTAGTTGTTATGACTGGTGTTAGTGGTAGTGGTAAAAGTAGTTTAGCTTTTGATACTATTTATGCTGAAGGACAAAGAAGATATGTTGAGAGTTTATCTAGTTATGCTAGACAGTTTTTAGGTGGGAGTGAAAAAGCTGATGTTGATTCTATAGAAGGATTAAGTCCAAGTATCTCTATAGATCAGAAAACTACTAATAAAAATCCTCGTAGTACAGTTGCTACTGTTACAGAAATATATGATTATTTTAGATTATTATTTGCACGTATAGGTGTACCAATTTGTCCAAAACATAAAATACCTATTAAAAGTCAAAGTATAGAAGAAATGACTAATAAAGTATTATCTTTTGAAGAAGGAACTAAATTAGAAATACTTTCTCCAGTTGTTTATGGTGAAAAGGGTAGTCATGAAAAAGTATTTGATGATTTAAGAAAAAAAGGATTTACTAGAGTAATTGTTAATGGTACTAGATATGATTTAAGTGATGATATAAAATGTGAAAAAAATAAAAAAGATAATATATTAGTTATTGTTGATAGAATAGTATTAAAAAAAGAAGATAGATCACGTATATTTGATTCTTTAGAAACAGCTACTAAGTTAAGTAATGGTAAGGTTGTTATTAATTTAGTAGGAGATAAAGAAATAGTTATGAGTGAACATTATGCTTGTCCAGAATGTGATTTTTCTTTACCAGAGTTAGAACCTAGGTTATTTTCATTTAATGCTCCATATGGTGCTTGTCCAGAATGTAAGGGACTTGGTACTAAGCAAAATATTAATGTTGATTTAGTAATACCAGATAAAAATTTAAGTATATTAGATGGTGCTATTAAACCATTAAATTTAGAACAGAATATATATATGACAAATATTTTAACAGTTGCTAAATATTATAATATTGATTTAAGTGTACCTGTTAAAGATATGAAGAAAAGTGATTTAGATATTATACTTTATGGTTCTAAAGATATTATGGATTTTTATTATGTTAGTAAGACAGGTAGTAAAAGATATACTAAAGATTATTATGAAGGAATTATAAATAATTTAGAAAGAAGATATGTAGAAACTACTAGTACTTGGATTAGAGAATGGTTAGAAAGTTATATGGTAGAAACTAGTTGTCCTAAATGTAAGGGTGCTAGATTAAAAAAAGATGTATTAAGTGTTTATATTAATAAAAAGAATATTTATGATTTAACTTGTATGAGTATTAGTGAATTAATTAAATTTTTTGATAAGTTAAAATTAAATAAAGAAGAAATGCAGATTAGTGAACTTATTATTAAAGAGATTAAATCAAGATTAGAATTTTTAAATAATGTTGGTTTATCATATTTAACTTTAAATAGAAGTGCTGGAACTTTAAGTGGTGGTGAATCACAAAGAATTCGTCTTGCAACGCAAATTGGAAGTCGTTTAAGTGGTGTTTTGTATGTTTTGGATGAACCAAGTATAGGACTTCATCAGAAGGATAATGAAAGACTTATTAATAGTTTAAAAAGTATGAGAGATTTAGGTAATACATTGATAGTTGTTGAACATGATGAAGATACTATGAGAGAAGCGGATTATTTAGTTGATATAGGTCCTGGTGCGGGTGAAAGTGGTGGCTATGTAGTTGCAGCTGGAACACCAGAAGAAGTTATGAAAAATGATAAAAGTATTACTGGTAGATATTTAAGTGGCAAAGAAAAAATAGATATTCCTAAGAAAAGAAGAACAGGTAATGGTTTATTTTTGAAAATTAAGGGTGCTAAAGAAAATAATTTAAAGAATATTAATGTTGATATTCCACTTAATACTTTAACAGTTGTTACAGGTGTAAGTGGAAGTGGTAAAAGTACTTTAGTAAATGAAATATTATATAAAACATTAAGAAAAGATATTTATGATAGTAAAGATATACCTGGAATATGTAAGGAAGTACAAGGTGTAGAAAATATAGATAAAGTAATTGATATTACTCAAGATCCTATAGGAAGAACTCCTAGAAGTAATCCTGCAACGTATGTTGGTGTATTTGATGATATAAGAGATGTTTTTGCAGATATGAAAGAAAGTAAAATAAGGGGATATAATAAAGGAAGATTTTCATTTAATGTAAAAGGTGGAAGATGTGAAGCTTGTAATGGTGATGGCGTTAAAAAGATAGAAATGCATTTTTTACCAGATGTTTATGTACCTTGTGAACTTTGTAAAGGAACTAGATATAATACTGAAACACTTGATGTTAAATTTAAAGGAAAAAATATAAGTGAAGTATTAGATTTAAGAGTTGATGAAGCAATAGAATTTTTTGATTCTATTCCAAAGGTTAGAGATAAATTAAAAATATTAAGTGAAGTAGGATTGGGTTATATTAAATTGGGACAAAGTGCTCCAACGCTTTCAGGTGGTGAAGCTAGTCGTGTTAAGCTTGCTAAGGAATTGCAGAAGAAACCTACTGGAAAAAGTATATTTATTTTAGATGAACCTACAACTGGATTACATACTGATGATATAAAGAAATTATTAGTTATTCTTGAAAGAATAGTTGATAATGGAGATACTGTACTTATTATAGAACATAATTTAGATGTTATTAAAGTTGCAGATTATATAATAGATTTAGGTCCAGATGGTGGAGATGGTGGAGGAAAAGTTATTGTTACTGGAACTCCAGAAAAAGTTGCTAAATGTACAGATAGTTATACAGGTGAATTCTTAAAAAAGATTTTAAAATAGTTGTAAATTATATGTAAATAAAATTGACAAAATATATATAAAATAATTAATCTATAGTATATTATTAATATAGGAGGGTGGCTAAATGATATATCCATCAATAGATAAGTTATTAAATATTGTAGATTCTAAGTATAGATTAGTTCACGTTATTAGTCAAAGAGCTAAACAAATGCATGAATTTGATCATTATCAAATGAAAGAATGTGACTATCATAATAAAAGAGAACTAGGTCGTGCTTTAGAAGAAGTTGAAGCAGGATTAATAAAAATAAAAACAAATTAAGTACTTGATGTTGAGTACTTTTTTTCTTTAATAAATCCACAAATTATTGTGGATTTTTTGATATTTTAGTACTCGTTTTAATATGATAGTATTATGGTGGTGATTAAATGTTGAATATTAAAACTAATTCAAAACTTGTTAAAAAGGGAGATACTTTTGTTGCTATTAAAGGGAATACTGTTGATGGACATGATTTTATAGATGAAGCAGTTAAAAATGGAGCAACTAAGATAGTTTCTGAAAAAGTAAATAGTAATTTAGAGACTATTTTGGTTAAAGATACTAAAAAATATTTGAATGATTATTTAGTTAATAATTATAGTGATAAGTTTAAAGATATTAAATTTATTGGAATAACTGGTACTAATGGTAAAACAACGACAGCTTATTTAACTAGTCAAATTTTAACTAAACTAGGTGTTAAATGTGCTTATGTTGGTACAATAGGTTATTATGTTGATAGTAAATTTGTTAAAGTTCTAAATAATACTACACCTGATATATTAGAGTTATATAATTTAATTTTAGATGCTAAAGAAAATGGTGTTAAAGTAATAGTTATGGAAGTTAGTAGTCATTCATTAGATATGGGTAGAATTAATGGAATTAAATTAGATGTAGCAGTATTTACTAATTTAACAGAAGATCATTTAGATTATCATAAAACTATGAAAAATTATTTAAATAGTAAATTATTGATATTAAATTATATGAAAGAAAATGGAGTAATGATTTCTAATATAGATGATTTATATGGTAAATATTTTGTTTATAAAAATACTAAAACTATAGGATTCAGTGATAGTAATTATCAAATATTAAATTATAAATATGATAAAACTGGAACTAATATAGAATTTAAAAGTGATAAAGTTTATAATGTTAAAACTAATTTGTTAAATAAGTTTAATATATATAATTATATGTTAGCATTGTCTATAGTTAATAATTTAGGTTATGATATAAGTGAAATAATACGTGTTACTAAATTTGTTTATGCACCTAGTGGAAGAAATGAAATAATTAATTTAAAAAAAGGTAGAGCAGTAATAGATTATGCTCATACTCCTGATGCAGTTTTTAAAATAATAAATGCTTATTTGGAAGAAAAAAAAGGTAGAATAATTACTATAATTGGTTGTGGGGGAGATCGGGATACAACTAAAAGACCTATAATGGGTAATACTGCTACTAAATTATCTGAATATGTAATTTTAACAAATGATAATCCACGTTGTGAAGATGAAAAAAAGATTATGAATGATATAGTAAGTGGTATTAAAAGTGATAATTATTGTGTTATATATGATAGGAAAGTAGCAATAAAATATGGTGTATCTATTTTGAATAATGATGATACTTTATTGATACTTGGTAAAGGACATGAAGATTATCAAATAATTGGACATACTAAATATCATTTGAGTGATAAAGAAGAAGTATTAAAATATATTTAGTAATATTTACATATTTTTGTAAATATTATTTTTTTTGCTTGATTTTTATAATTAAATGTTGTAATTTATAAAAATTTGATGTATTATTTGTATAGACAGTGGTACATTGTGGAAGAAAGTGGGGGATTTTATGTTGATGGGTGAGTATCATCATACTATTGATGAAAAAAACAGGCTTATTATTCCTAGCAAGTTCAGAAGTGAACTTGGTGAAAAGTTTGTTATTACTCGTGGTCTTGAAAATTGTTTATTTGTATATTCTTTGGTCGAATGGGAAAATATAGTAAGCAAATTAAGAACATTACCATTTACAAAAAAAGACTCACGAAATTTCACCAGATTCTTCATGTCTGGTGCTACTGAATGTGTACTCGACAAATCTGGTAGGGTATGCATTACCTCCCCACTCGTTCATTACGCCGGTTTAACTAAAGATTGTGTTATAATCGGCGCTAATGACCGACTTGAAATATGGGATAATGACGCTTGGGAGAATTTCTTTAATGAAAATGAAGATAATTTTAGTGATATAGCAGAGAACTTGTTTGGGGGAGAATAATATGCATTATAGTGTAATGAAAAAGGAATGTATAGAAAATCTAAATATTAAAAGTGATGGAATATACGTAGATGGTACTATTGGATTTGCTGGACATTCTAAGGAAATTTTATCTCTTATACCAAATGGGCATTTATATGGTTTTGATCAAGATGATTATGCTATTATGTCTTCAGATAAAACTTTAAAAAGTGTTGGTAATAATTATACGTTAATTAGAGATAATTTTAAAAATATGAAAAAAAGATTAAATGAGTTAGATGTAAATGGTGTTGATGGAATTCTTTTAGATTTAGGAGTTTCAAGTCCACAAATTGATGAAGCCAGTAGAGGATTTAGCTTTATGAAAAATGCAACGCTTGATATGAGAATGGATAATAGAAATACACTAACTGCTAAAAAAATTATTAATGAATATAGTGAGAAAGAATTATTAAGAATATTTTATGAATATGGAGAAGAAAAGTTTTCTAAACCAATAGTTTCTAAGATAATGGAGTATAGAAATGAGAAAGTTATAGAAACTACTTTAGAGTTAGTTAAAATAATTGAAAGTAGTGTTCCTAAAAAATATTTTATAAATAATCATCCAGAAAGGCAAATATTTCAAGCTATAAGAATTGAAGTAAATAATGAACTTAACGTTTTAAATGATGTTTTACCTGATGCTATAAATTTGTTAAATAAGGGTGGTAGATTATGTGTTTTAACATTTCATTCTTTAGAAGATAGAATTGTTAAAAAAACATTTAAAAAATATAGTGAAGTAAATGAAGTTGTTAAAGGTTTACCTGTTATACCTGATGAATATAAACCTTTAATAAAGATAATAAATAATAAACCAATAACAGCAAATGAAGAAGAAATAAAAGAAAATAGTAGAAGTAAGAGTGCAAAACTTAGAGTTATAGAAAGGATATAGTATGAAAAAGAAAAGTAATAAGGTTAAATTTTTAAAGGGTGAAAAGTTTTTCCTATTTTTAATTATTTTGTTTGGTACGTTGGCTCCTATTCTTACTGTATCTAGTAAATCGATATTATCAAGAAGTAATATTGAATTGGAAAGAATAAAAAAGAAAGTTGAACGCCAAGAAAATATTAATGATAGTTTAGAAATGCAAGTAAATGAATTAGCAAGTTTATCAAGTATTCAAGATATTGCAAAAGAATATGGATTATCATATAATAATGATAATATAATCGTTATAAAATAATTGGGAGGTGTATTATGAACAATGCTGTTAAAATAAATAAGTTTCTTGTAATTAGCATTGTTCTTTTATTTGGTTTAATAATAGGAAAATTAATATATGTTAGTGCAAGTACAAATATAGATGGAATAAATATAAAAAAGTTTGCACTAAGTCGTACTACTGGGAATAAAATACTTTATGCATCGCGTGGGAGTATATTAGATTCTTCTGGTGAGGTGTTAGCAGAAAATGTTAATTCTTATACAGTAATTGCATATTTAGATCCAATTCGTACTACGAAAAAAAGTAATCCACAACACGTTGTTGATATAGATAAAACGGTTAGTGAGTTAGCACCAATTATTAATATGGATGAAGGAAGATTAAGAAATTTACTTAGTAGAGATGCTTATCAAGTTGAATTAGGTCCTGAAGGAAGGGGTATAAGTGAACTTGTTAAGGAAAAGATAGAAAAGTTAAAACTTCCAGGAATAGATTTTATTAAAGAGAGTAAAAGGTACTATCCTTATGGTTCTTTTGCTTCGTATATTATTGGTTATGCTAAAAAAAATGATGATGGTGAAATTGTAGGTGAAATGGGAATTGAATCTCATTATAATGATGAGTTAACTGGAGAAAATGGTTATTATAAATATCAAAAAGATGCTTATGGTTATAAAATAGCTAATACACCTGTGCAAGAAAAAAAGGCAAAAAATGGATATAATATTGAGTTAACAATAGATTCTAATATACAGATGTATTTAGAAAATGCAATAAGTGATTTAGTAAATAATTATAGTACTGATTGGGTTACTATTACTGTTGCTGATGCAAAAACGGGAGCAATTGTTGGTAGTGCATCTAATCCTACGTTTGATCCAAATAAGTTAAATATTACTAATTATAATAATCCTTTAGTAGCATATACTTATGAACCAGGTAGTACTATGAAAATATTTAGTTTTGCATCAAGTATAGAAGAAGGTCTTTATAATGGCGATGAAACGTATAGTTCAGGTAAAATAATTGTAGATGATTATGAGATAAAAGATTGGAATAACGAAGGATGGGGTAAAATTACTTATGATGTAGGTTTTACTTATTCATCTAACGTTGCTGCAACATTACTTGCACAGAAATTAAAGAAAGAAAAAATGTTAGATTATTATACTAAATTAGGATTTGGGCAAAAGACTGGTATAGAATTATATGGAGAAATGAAGGGTAAAGTTAATTTTATGTATGCATCAGAACTTGCTGCTGCATCTTATGGACAAGGTATAACTGTTACTCCAATTCAAATGATTCAAAGTTTAACTTGTTTAACAAATAATGGGGTTACGGTTAAACCTTATGTAGTAAAAAGAATAACTGATCAAAATAATAAAGTAATTTATGAAACAGATAGGCAAGAATTAAATAAAGTTTACAGTAAAGAAACTATAGAAAAAATTATTGATTTAATGGATAAAACTGTTAATGGTGAAGATAATGCTGCAACAGGTGTAGTTTATAAAACAAGTGAAGTTAGATTAATAGGTAAAACTGGTACTGCACAATATACTAGTGAAACTGGAGAATATACTAAAAATAGTACCAAAAATATTAGATCTTTCGCTGGTGTATTTCCAAAAGACAATCCAGAATATATTATATATGTTGCTATTAAAGATTTAGATGGTACTAGTAGAGTAATGGGTAATATGACAAAAAATATAGTAGAGTCTATTGCAAAATATAAAAATTTAAGTGAAAGAGAAAGTAATAAAGATGAATCTAAATATGTTACTTTAAAATCTTATTTAAATAAAAATGTAGATAATGTAAAAGAAGAAATAGAGTCTTTAAATTTAATGCCAATTATTATTGGTGATGGAAATGTAGTTACTAATCAGTATCCTGTTAATAATAAAAATATTATAATAAATTCTAAAGTTTATTTAAAAACTAATGGAGAAAATATTAATATGATAGATATTTCTGGTTGGACAAGGACAGAAGTAATAACATTAATGAATTTTATGGGTGTTGATTATGAAATTAATGGTACTGGAAAAGTAGTTAGTACTAATATTATGCCAGGTAATAAAATAAGTGAAAAACTTATTATAAATATGGAAGGATAGGTGAAATATGAAAAATAAAAAGAAAGGAAAGAAGAAAAAAAAGTTTGATTTAAAAAAAATATTAAGTTCTTATAAAACTATAATATATATATCTTTTTTAATAAATATTATTTTAATAGTTTTTACTTATTATACTGTTAGTAATAATAAGATATATAGTTTTAGTGGTAATGATGAATATATAGAAGTTAAAGATGGTTTAATAGCACTTAATACAGATATTAATTTACTTAATGGAAATAATATTAGTTATAAGTATAATGAAGATTATGATATTGTATCTTTTAAAATAGGTTATTATGTTATGGATAATGAAAAACTTGTTGAAATTATATCTAATAATATAAAGTTAGAATCAGATATTAAGTTAAGTGTATTATTTAATAATATTTCATCATTTAATGTATTTGAAAAAAACAGTTCTAAAAATTACTTTACACCATATAAGAAGAAATTATTAGATGATGGATTATATTTAGTTTTTGAAGCAAAAACTAAGGATGGTAATTCTATAATGAGAAAAGTAAAAATGAATTTATCAAAAATATCTAAATTTTAAATTTTTGTACTTGACTTAACGTGATAAGGTATAATATAATTTTATTGTAGGAAAGGATGAAGGATTGATGAATACAAGACAAAAATTAACTTTAGGAATTGCTGCCATATTTATGGTAACTTTAACTATAGTAGGTGTTACTTATGCATATTTCGTAACTAGAGTTTCAGGAGATACAACAGAGTCAGTTGATATTAAAACTGCTACTGTTGGTTCTGTTGAATATGTTCCAGGAAATGGTACTGATGATAATGTTAAATTAGAAAATGTATTACCAGGAACTATTCTTTATAAAACATTTAGTGTAAAAAATACTGAAAAAGACGTGAATGCTAATTCAAATTACAATGTTTTCTTAACATCAACACCAACAGCTAATAAAGCACAATTTGTACATGGAACTGTACCAACTGATTGTTATAAAACTACTGCTGGAAATTCACTAGGAAAATCTGTTACTGGTGATGGTACTGCTGATGTTACTGCAACTGCTACTTGTTTCGATGCTACAGCTTATAATAATGTTTATGTTACATTATATAAAGTAACTGCTGCTGATGCTGCAAAATTTGCTGATGATGGTAAAACATTACCTGCAGATGTAACACTAGGAACTCCAGTATTTGCTGAAGCTAATCTTGCTGCTGCTGCTGGTATAGTAGATACTGCTGCTACTCAAGATTTAGCTAGTGATGTTCAAATTGCTGGAAATGCTACTGACTATTATGTATTAAAAGTTGAATACAAATCAGTTGATGGAAACCAAAATATTGAAAATTTAGCTGCTTTAACAATCAAAGCTAGTATTAAATAAAAATCAAATGAAAATTTGATTTTTTTTTTGTTTTATTATTTACAAATAAAATATTAGATATTATAATAAAAATCAATTAGTTGGGAGGGAAAGTATGAAAGAAAATTTACCAATACTACTGCTAAAGAAGTTAGTATTATTTCCTAACCAAGAAATTCGTTTAGAAATAAATAATGATGTATCTAAAAGTGGAATAGATGATGCTATAAAAAATTATAATTCTAATATATTAGTTATTAGTCCTATAAATTTATTAGAAGAAAAACTTTGTACTAAAGATTTACCTAAAATAGGTGTTATAGGTAAAATCAAAACTAAAGTTAAGTTACCTAATAATAATTATAGAATTATAATAAAGGGACTTAATAGAGTACAAGTTTTAGAATATTTTCAAAATAATAATGGTACTTTAAAAAGTGAAGTAAAAAGATTGTATGTTAATAATAAAGATGAAATATTAGAAACAGCATTAGTTAGAAAATTAAAAGAACTTATTAGTGAGTATATGTTAGTTAATAGTGAAGCTAGTAATTTAATTTCATCTACTATAGAAACTGTAACTGATTTAGATTTACTAACTGATATAATAGTTACTTATTTACCAATGGATCAAAATAAGAAACTTTTATATATGAATGAGTTTGATTATGTAAAAAGAGCAGAAAAGTTAATAAATGATATAAATATTGAATTAGAAGTATTAAATCTTGATACAAAAATAGATGATGAAATAAGAGAAAAGTTTGAAAAAGAACAAAGAGACTTTATATTAAAAGAAAAAATTAATAAGTTAAATAATGAATTAGGAATACTTACTGATAAACAATTAGAAGTTAATAATTATAAAGAATTATTAAAAGAACTTAGTTTAACTGAAAAAACTAGAAAAAGATTTGAAAATGAAATTAAAAGGTATGAATATACTAATGATAATAATCCAGATGCAAGTGTTATTAGAAATTATTTGGAATGGGTTTTAAATTTACCTTGGGATAAATATTCTAAAGAAGAAACTAATTTAAAAAATATAAAGAAAAGTTTAGATAAGACACATTATGGTTTAGAGAATATAAAAAGAAGAATATTAGAATTTGTTAGTATAAAAAAAATAAATAAAGATGTTTCTAGTCCTATATTATGTTTAGTAGGTCCTCCTGGTGTTGGTAAAACAACTTTGGGTATAAGTATTAGTGAGGCATTAAATCGTGAATTTTATAAGATTAGTGTTGGAGGGTTAAATGATTCTAGTGAGTTAGTAGGACATAGAAAAACGTTTTTAGGTGCTAATCCTGGTAAAATTATACAAGGAATAAATAAATGTGGTGCTTCTAATCCAGTTATTTTAATAGATGAAATTGATAAGATGAGTCATGATTTTAAAAGTGATCCTAGTAGTACGTTACTTGATATATTAGATGAATCTCAAAATAGTATGTTTATAGATAATTATATAGAAGAACCATTTGATTTATCTAAAGTAATGTTTATATTAACTGCAAATGATATTAATGAAATACCGACTCCTTTAAAAGATAGATTAGAAATAATAGAAATAAATTCATATACTGAGTATGAAAAACTTGATATTGCAAAGAAATATTTAATTCCAGATATTATATCTAAATATGGTATTGGTCATATTACTTTTCTTGATGATGTGTTACTTTATATAATTGATAATTATACTAAAGAATCTGGTGTTAGAGAATTAGATAGAATATTAAAAAGATTAATTAGAAATTATTGCTTAGATAATAAAAATACTAAAACTATAAAGTTAGATTATGTTAAAAAAATATTAGGAGAAACTAAGTATGTTAAAGAAGATTTAGTAAATCATAAGGGTGTTGTAAATAGTTTGGCGTGGACACCATATGGTGGTAATATTCAAAAAATAGAAACTATTATGTTTCCCGGTGATGGTAAAGTTATTACTACTGGTAATGTACTTGATGTTTTAAAAGAAAGTATTACTGTTTCATTAAGTTTAATAAAATATAATAAATTTTATAAGGGTGATTTAAAAAAATATGATTTACATATAAATCTATTAAATGCTGGTATTAAGAAAGATGGTTCTAGTGGTGGTGTTGCAATAACAACTTCTATATTAAGTATATTAAAAAATAAAATTATAGATAGTAGTATTGCTATGACTGGTGAAGTTACTTTAAATGGTGATATATTAGCAGTTGGTGGTATAAAAGAAAAAATAATTGGTGCTTATAATAGTGATATTAAAACTGTTTATATACCACTTAATAATAAAATAGATTTAGATTCTATACCTAGCAATATAAAGAGTGATCTTAATATAAAACTTGTTAGTAATTATAAAGAAGTTTACGATGATTTATTTAAATAATGTAAAGTGTTGTTAAAATAAGTAAAATTTTATTTACAAAAAAAAATTAAACCTTTATACTTTAAGAAGAAAGTATGAGGGTTTTATAATGGAAGAATTAAATGAGAAAAATACAAAATATTTTGTTGTTGCAATAATATTATTAATAGTACTAGGTATAATACTTATTATACATTTTAATAATAAATCTCTTGTTTCTGGAGATAAAGATAAAGTAACTAGTACTACTAAAAAAACAACTGAAGTAAAAAAAGAAGAAACTACAACAACAACCACTAAAGTAGTTAGAGTAAGTAATACTAATAAAGACAATAATAAAGTAGTAAAAGAGACTAATGTTAGTAATGATAATTCAGTATATAAGAGTGTTATAGATGAACATAGTAATATAATTTATAATTATAAATTGACTGATGAAATAACTAATGATGATAGAATAGTTAGTAAAAGTTTAGAACTTAATGATTATTTAAAAAATAATAATGTTATAAGTTTATATGATATTTCTTTATATAATAATAATGTTAAGAAAGATGTAAAGAATTCTTTAATTGATATAAGTATTCCTATTACTAATAATTTAATAGGGTATGATGAATATAAGATTATATATGTAAATGATGGTAGTATTAGTGATGAAGTATTTGATACTAAGGTAGAAAATGGATATATTAAGTTTACTACAACACATTTATCTATGTATGGTGTTATTGGTATAAAAAATAATACTATAAATAATGATAAACAGGATGAAGTAAATGAACAAATAGATTTATCTAAAGTACAAGTAGAATTATATCAAAATAATAGTCTTATTAGTAATAGTGTGGATGTTTTAGCGAGTGTAAATGATGATATAAGTATTAAAGTTTTAAATGTTGATAGTAATACTAGTTATAAAGTATATTATGCTTTTAGAAATGATTATCAAGATTTAGAATATTTAGAGTTAAGTAATACAAAAATATTTAATAGTGTTAATACACCTAATAAGTTTAAATTATTAGTTAAGTTAGTTATAAATGATAGTGAAAAAGTATATGAGTTAAATACATTTAATATTTATGATAAAGTATTCTCATATGATAAGAATAAAGAAATTGATAGTGATATTACTGTTGGTGAAAAAGGGTTAGATAATAATTTTGAAGATATAAAAGAAAATGAAAATATAGCTATTAAAGAAGAAACTAAAGATAATCAAAGTGAGATAGTTGATGAAGTAGAAAATAATTATAAAATAACTGTTAATGGAAATATTTATTTAGTTGATGAAACTGATATAAGTGATTTAGAAATGAATGGTTATCTTTATATAAATACAGATAAGGAAATTACTTTTAGTGATATAGATGGAAAGATAGATACTAAAGGTTTATATGAGATTAGAATTAATACTAAATATTTTAAAATAAATGGTGTTACGTATACTTATTTAGTTGAAGGAGATAGTATTTTAATAAAAGTAGTAGATGAAGAAACAAAAGAAGAAGTAATTAAAGATGATTTTAATGATGCTTTTATTAAAGATATTGAATTAAAGAAAAATGATAATGAAGGTATTATTATTGATTTAAAAGATAAAGAAACGGTTAAGGAATAGATATTAATAAAAAATATCTATTTTTTTTAAAATAAAAAAGGAAATACAAAAAAATCGGTAATATTTATAGTAGGAGATGGTTATTATAAAGAAGATTTATCCTACTTATTTAGAAATAGTTAATAGTAAAAATTTGTTATTTAATTTAAAGAATGATTGGACATTTAAAAATGTTTTTTTAAATAAAATATCTTTTAATTATGCATGTTATGTTTTTTCTGTTTTATTTAAATTTAATTATAATGATTTGTTAGAAAATTTACGTATTATTAGTGGAGAAATTCCTAGTGGTATAAGTGGAAATAATAATGCTTATACAGATATTATGTTTGAATATAAAAACATTAGAATAATATTAGAAATGAATTATAGCAATAAAAAAGTACATATTAATAAGAATTATTATTATTTATTTTTAGAACATAGTAGTAGATTAAATAATAAAAATAATTATGATGAAAATTTAAAAACAATATTAGTAAATATAGATTCTTATGATGTTTTAGGATTTGATGAAATGTTATATAATTCTAAATTGTTGTTTTCTTTATATAATAAGAATATATACAAAGGTATAGAAATAATGCATATTAATCTTGATTATTTAAAAAATAAATATTATAATGAAGATGTACTAAATGAGTTTGAAAACTCAATGTTAATTTTTATAGAAAATGATTATTATAAATTAAAAAAAATAATAAAAAGAAAGGATGTGCAAGATATTGTGGAATTTATGAATGGTTTAAAGTTTAATAAAAATGGAGTACCAACATATGATTATGATGAGTTTAAACGAATAGAAGAATTAGAAGGAATTAGAAATAAGGAACAGTTAGAAACAGAAAGAAAAATTTTAGAAAATGAAAAAAATGAACTTGAAAATCAAAAGAGTGAAATAGAGACACAAAAAAGTGAAATAGAAACGCAGAAGAGTGAAATAGCAACACAGAAGAGTGAAATAGCAACACAGAAGAGTGAAATAGAAATACAGAAGAATGAGATTGAAACACAATTAAATGAAATTGAAAATAACAAGTTGGAACTTGCTAGAGAAATGAAAGAAGAAGGTTTTTCTGTAAATAAAATTCTTAAAATTACTAAGTTATCTAAAAATCAGATTATGATGTTATAAAATAAAAAAAGCCGATTAAAATCGACTTTTCTAATAGATTTGTTTTTTAGTTTGCGTTGTTATTCCAAGTCCAACCTGCTCCGATTATAATTACTAATAAGATGAATAGAACGATCCATAATGCTGCACCCCATCCGTAACCGTTTGTAGTTCCAGCATATGTTCCTCCTTGACAGCAAGGATTGTAGTTATAACCAGTGTTATAACCTCCATTATATCCGTAATAGTACATATTATTACCTCCTAATCTATCTATTATAGTTTATTAACAAAGTAAAAAAAATGTTATTACAAATTAATTATTGTGTGTAAAATATATTGTAATACAAACGAATGTATGATAAACTTTATATAGGATGTGATAAAATGTACAGTTACATAATAGGAAAAATTACTGGATATGAAGGTAATAGTATAATTTTAGAAAATAATAATATTGGATATTTGATTAATGTTTCTAATGCTTATAGTTTTAAATTAAATGAAGAATATAAAGTATTTTTATATAATCATATAAAAGAAGATGAAAATAGTTTATATGGATTTAAAAGTTTAGAAGAAAAAAGTTTGTTTTTGAAATTAATTAATGTAAAGGGAATAGGTCCTAAAATGGCTATGCCATTGTTTCAAGGTGATAATATAAAAGGAATATATGATGCAATTAATACTGATAATATTACTTATTTAACTAGATTTCCAAAAATAGGAGAGAAAGTTGCTAAACAAATTATATTAGATTTAAAGGGAAAATTAACAGTAGAAAGAGATTTGTTTCAATATGATTCTAAAGAACTTATTGAGGTATTAGAAAGTTTGGGATATAAAAATAATGATATTAAAAAGATACTTTCTAAGATTGATACTACATTAAATATAGAAGAACAAGTTAAAGAAGCGTTAAAATTGTTAGGAAAGTGATAATATGGATGATAGAGTTATTTCAAAAGAGTTGATAAATGGTGATAATTTTGAGACTACTTTAAGACCACAATATATTAAAGACTATATTGGACAAAATGAAGTAAAGGAAAATATTAAAATATTTATAGAAGCGGCAAAGATGAGAAATGAATCTTTAGATCACGTTTTATTATATGGCCCTCCAGGACTTGGAAAAACTACTTTGGCACATATTATTGCAAATGAATTAGGTACTAATATAAAAACTACTACTGGGCCTAGTATAGAAAAAAGTGGGGATTTAGCAGCAATATTATCTGGATTAGAACCTGGAGATGTTTTATTTATAGATGAAATACATAGAATACCAAAATTTATAGAAGAAATACTTTATCCAGCAATGGAAGATTTTGAGTTAGATATAGTTGTAGGTACAGAAGGAAATACAAGAAATATTAAAATTGATTTACCACCATTTACTTTAGTAGGTGCTACTACTCGTGCAGGTGATTTATCTAGTCCATTAAGAGATAGATTTGGAATAGTTTCAAAATTAAATTACTATACAGAAGAAGAATTAACATCAATTATAAAAAGAACAAGTAAAGTACTTGATATGGAAATAACTAGTGATGCAGCACAAGAACTTGCAAAAAGAAGTAGAAGAACACCAAGAATTGCAAATAGATTATTTAAAAGAGTTAGAGATTTTGCTAGTGTTATTGGTAATGGAGTAGTAGATGAAGATATTACTAAGGAAGCTTTAAAAAGATTAAAAGTAGATAAATATGGACTTGATCAAGTTGATTTAGAATACTTAACTAGTTTAATAAGAAAGTTTAATGGTGGACCAGTTGGTGTTGAAACTATTGCGGCAAGTATAGGAGAAGAAGTAACTACAATTGAAGATGTTGTAGAACCATATTTACTTCAAGAAGGTTTTATAAAAAGAACTCCTAGAGGTAGAATTGCTACCGATAAAGCTAAAGAACATTTAAAAGAAAATCACTTAATATTTGACAATAATCTATAAATTTATTATACTCTAAGTATAGTAGGTGATGTTATGAATAATAAAGGACAGGCTTTAGTAGAATATGTTTTGATTATAGCCTTAATTAGTGTTATTACAATAAGTTTAGTTAATTACTTTGGTGGATATTTAAAAGATTCTATTACTAAGTCTAGTTGTTCTTTAGTTGGACAAGTATATGAAAAAGGAGATAAACCTGGAGAAGGAAAATGCGTTGATTCTAATTAATTCCAATAATATATTGGAATTTTTTTGCATAATTTGACAAAATGATGTAAAGGTGCTATAATGTGTACACATATGAAATAAGGGGGTTATTTTATGAGAGGGTTTATTTTAGATTATATTAATGAGAATGAGTTTAAAAAATTAGAAAGGGCATTGAAAAAATATAATATGCTTGCTTATAAGAAATTAAACTTTGAATATTATCCAGAATTAAGAAAAGGTCATTTTATTGGTGAATTAATAAGTAAGAATCAAAAAGATAAAACAGAAACTTATGAGTTAAAATTGCCAAGTGATTCTATGTTTAAACAAGTTCATGGTGATGTTACATTAAAATATATAGTGTATAAGGATCAAAACATAGTTATGTTAGATACTTTAACACCAACTGACATATTATTAGAAGGCCATATGGCTGAGTTAACAACTTATAAAGGTGTTATGATTAGTAAGGCTAATGCTTCTAAAGATATGTTTAAAATTGATTTATTAAATATGTTACAAAACAAATAGATTTAACCATCTATTTTTTTGTTACAAAAAAATGCAAAAAAATACAAAATTTAAATTGACAATCAAATAAGTATCTGATATGATTTTATTGTAGGAAGGATGAAAAAAAATGAAAGAAAATAATGGAAAGATTGCAATCGCAGTTGTAGCTATGTTTGTAGTTGCATTATCAATAGTAGGATTTACTTATGCATACTTCACTGCTCAAGTTAAAGGTAATACCGCAGATAAGAGTGTTGAAGTTACTGCTGGTAAGTTATCTATTGTTTATGCTAATGGTAATGAAATTTTAGCTCAAAATATTGTTCCAGGATGGATTAGTGATGGTGATCATTATTATGATACTATGTGTTCATCTAGTGTTGATACAGATGAAAAAGGTAACCATAAAATTACTGCAGTTAAAAAATCAGATTTAAAAGATGGAAAATGTTCTGCTACTGATACTAGAACTGCTGCTAATGTTGATCCAAAAGCTGCTGATGGTATAACTACTCCAGTAACATTTACAGTAAAAAATGCTACTGACAATACTGGCGATAATAAGTATGTTATTAGATTAACAAACATTACAAATGGTCTAGCTACTGTAGATCAAACAAACTTTGTTTTAACTTTAAAACAAGGTGCAACTGTTGTTTGGAGTGGACAATTAGCCGCTAGTGGAACTCAAGTTATTGTACCAAATGCTATGGAAATTACAGCTGGTGCTGCTGATCAAGAATATTCTATTAACCTTGCTTATAAGAACGTAGATAGTGCTCAAGAAAGTAAAGGTGTAGGTGTTAAAGCAACTGTTGAAATCGTTGGTGTAACTGATGCTAATGTTACTGAAGATGGTGTAACAATTTCTTATCCAACTGCAAATACTACTGATTTAACAGCTTAGTAATAAAATATAAAAAAGGAACTTTAAATAGTTCTTTTTTTTGTCAATTTTTGACAAAATTTTTAAATTTATTTTATTTAAAAAAAAAATGTGTTATACTTTATATAGTAAGGTGGAGTAGATAATGGAATTTATAGAAATAAAAAATTGTTATAAAATATATAAAAATGGTGTTACTGCTCTTGCTGATGGAAATTTATCGATAAGTAAAGGCGAATTTGTTTTTTTAATTGGTCCTACAGCAAGTGGTAAATCATCTCTTTTGAAATTATTATATAGAGAAGAAAAACCTAATAAAGGTGAAGTATACGTTGGAGGAGTAAATGTTTGTAAACTTCGTAATAGTAAAGTTTATAAGTTAAGAAGAAAAATTGGAATTGTTTTTCAAGATTTTAAACTTTTACCAAAACTTACTGTTTATGAAAATGTTGCGTATCCATTGGAAAGTTATGGGGAAGCAGGCAGTGAAATTAAGAAAAAAGTTTTAAATGCACTTGATAGAGTAGGTTTAAAAGATAAATATAGAAGTTATCCTCATGAATTATCTGGTGGAGAACAACAACGTGTTTGTATAGCACGTGCTATTGTAAATGAACCAAAACTTATAATATGTGATGAACCTACAGGAAATTTAGATCCTGATACTTCTAAAGAAATAATGGAAGTTATAACAAATATAAATAAAGAACTTGATGCAACAATAGTTATGGCAACACACGATAAAGATATTGTTAATAGATTAAAAAAACGTGTAATAACTATTAAAAATGGTGTAATAGTTAGTGACAAAAAGAAAGGAAGATACGAAGATGAAGCTGATAAGAATATTTAATAGAAGTATAAGAGATTCTTTTAAAAGTATTTTTCGTAATTTTAGTCTTTCTGTTGCAAGTATATCTTGTACTGTTATTACATTAATTTTAGTTGCTATAGCTATTTTAGCTACTGAAAATGTTACTAATATGACTGAAAAGATAGAAAAAGATTTAACAATGATAGTATTCGTTGATAGTAAAGCTAGTAATGATGAGATAGAAGAAGTTAAAAAAGAATTAAATAATATAAATAATATAGATAGTGTAACTTTTAGAAGTAAAGATGAAATAAAAAATAATATGAGCAGTGAAAATGAAACATTTAAGACGATAATGGATACTTGGGGAGAAGATGAAAATCCTTTACAAAGTACTTATATTTTAAAGGTAAAAGATATAAAACATATAAAAGAAACAGCAGCTACTATAAAAAATATAGACAATGTTACTCTAGTTAAATATGGAGAAACTATGGTTGATAGAATGATTAGTGTATTTGATATGGTAAAGAAAATTTGTTGGAGTATAGTTATTGCACTTATTATAGTTACTATATTCTTAATAACAAATACTATTAAAATAACTATATTTAGTAGAAGAAATGAAATAAATATTATGAGATTAGTTGGTACTAGTAATACTGTAATTAAATTACCTTACTTATTTGAAGGTTTAATGCTTGGTATATTAGGTAGTTTAATTCCAATTATTTTAACTATATTTGGTTATACATATTTTTATGAATCTATGGGTGGAGTTGTATTATCTAATTTAGTAGAATTAACAAAACCTAATTTAGTTATATATAATACATCTTTAACTATTTTGATAATTGGTGGAGCAGTTGGTATGTTTGCAAGTTTAAATGCAGTTAGAAAGTATTTGAAAATATGAAAAAGTTAAATAAGATAATTTTTTTGATAATTCTTTTGTTATTTAGTTTATATACATTTATAACTCCAAGTGCTTCAACAAATGCAAAGACACTTGGTGAATTAAAAAATGAACTTGCAGTATTAAGGAGTAAGAAGGCTAGTAAAGATAATGAAAAAAAATTAACTCAAAGTGAAATTGCTAGTAGTAATCAATCTATTTCTAATGCTAAAAATGAAATTACAATTAATCAAGGTAAAGTAGAACAAGCAATAGAAGATATTAAAACTTTAAATAATGATATAACTGATACAAAAAAAAGTATTAAAAAAACAATGGAAACTTACCAATTAACGGATGGTTCAAACGTATATCTAGAATATGTTTTTGATGCTAAGAGTTATGAAGAATTAGTTTATAGATATGCAATTGTTGAACAAATAATTGATTATAACAATGAACAAATAGATAAATATAATGATTTAATAAAACAAAACGAACAATTACAAGTTGATTTAGCAAATAGAGAGATTGAATTAAATAAACAAATTACTGATTTAGGTAATAAAATAGAATCTTTAGGTGATAAATTAGAGCAGATTAGTGAAGATTCTATGGATGTTCAGGATGAAATAAACTCGACACAAGATTTAATAAATTATTATAAAAATATTGGGTGTCGTGATGATCAAAATTTAAATGAGTGTGTTTCAATAAAAGGAGATACTAGTTACAGAAGACCAGTAACTCGTGGTACAATTACAAGTTATTATGGATATAGAATTAATCCTTTAACTGGAGCTGGTACTAAATTTCATAGTGGAATAGATATTGGTGGTAATAGTGAAGGTACTAATGTTTATGCTACCGCAAATGGCATGGTCGGTAAAATAATAAGAAAAGCTTCTTGTGGTGGAAATCAAGTTTATGTTTTCCATACAATAAATGGAAAACAAGTAACTTCTATGTATATGCATCTTTTAACAATAAATGTTAACTTAGGAGATCAAGTTACAAGTAATACCGTTGTTGGTACAGTAGGTGGTGGAAGAAATACTGCTAGTTGGGAAAACTGTTCAACTGGAGCACATTTACATTTTACTTTAGCGAATGGATGGTATGGTAAGACTTATATATATTATAGTACTTTTTTAGCAAATACATATGATCCTCAAAAAACTTTAGGCTTACCTAATAAAGGTTCTTATTGGTATAGCAGATAAAAAAATCAGATATTTATAAACTATTAATTTTGGTTTATAATATCTGATTTTATATTTCTCTCATAAATTCTTTATTTTTATAAGGATTCTTTTTATCAATTCTATCAACAAATAGTATTCCATCTAAATGGTCAAGTTCGTGTTGGAAAGCTACAGCAATATCTTCTCTTACACGGATTTTAAATTTATTTCCATTAATATCATAAGCTTCTACTGTTATTCTAGCATTTCTAGGAACAATTCCTTCTACAGGTCTATTAATACTAAGACAACCTTCACCTTCGCCAACATATATTAATTCTTCACTTTTAGAAATTACTTTTGGATTTATTAAAATATATCTTTTAAAAGTTCCATCGTCTAATTCTTCTGAAATAACAAATATTCTTTTTAATATACCTATTTGTACGAAACTTAGTCCCATACCAGCTCTTAGATCATATTTTTCTATATATTCATCCATTTGACTCATTTCTAAATAAGTTAATGAGTCATCAATTAATTTTTTTAAATCATCACTTAATGGGAATGTTACATCTATACTTTTTTTTCTTAGTATTTTATTTGATTCGTCTAGAATTTTTATATTTGGTAATTCCATAAAAAACACCTCTATTTGAGTATTTTAACAAAAAAATGCTAATTTTGCAAATTTAAATAATTATTGAAATATTAAAGCATATAATTTATAATTATATTGGTGATAGTATGAAAGATAAAAATATTATTGGTAAAATAATAATAATACTTTGTATTTGTGTTGCTACTATTGAAATTGGTATTGGTTTAGGATGTTTTATACTTATGAAGACTGATTTTAATAAATATAAAGTAGATTATAATATTGAAATATCTAAATAATATTGTTATAATGTTTTTAATTGGGAGAAGTTTTTATGAAGAAAAATTTAATAATTATAACTAGTATTGTGGTAATTATAGCAGTTATGAGTTCTGTTTTATTATTTTTAAAAAATGATGAACCACAAGTAATTTATACAGATGATGAAATTAAATTTAAAGATGAATATGAGAAATTAAATGGTACAGAATTAAGCGATAATTATATATTAAAAGCTATAAATATTGATAGTAATAATAATGTTAAATATGTAAGTGATGATGAATTATTGAATGTACTTACAAATGGAACTAATGTTATATATTTTGGTTGGCCAGATTGTAATTGGTGTAGAACAATGTTACCAATTTTAATATCAACTTTAAAAGAGAATAATGTTGATACATTATATTATTATAATTTTAAAAGTTTAAGAACAGCTTATGAAGAAAATAATGATGAAAAGAAAGTTAAATTATATGAAGATATAATAAATATTATTGGAAATGATATAGAAACTGTATTTGATGAAGATAGTAAAAGAAGTGGAGAAAAGAAGATGCTTGCTCCAACTGTAGTATTCATTAAAAATGGTAATTATATTGGATTACATTTCAAAACAGTTGATAGTCAAACAGATGCTAGTAGTAAATTAACAAAAGAAGAAGAAGAAGAACTTAAGAAAAAATATAAAACATTAATAGAATCTATAAATAATAATGTTTGTGTTGAAAATGAGGGTTGTTAGTCTCATTTTTTTTAATTGTTTTGAATATAATATAATGTAGTATATAGAAATATTTTCTACACTCAATTTGACAAGAATACAATTATATGCTATAATTTTATACGTGTGGTGCATTATGCTAGTCATAAACACTATTTGAAGGTGGGGCTAAAAATCCATCAATTGTACAAATGACACTTTGTATGTTTGCTTTATCTGCCCAAGTTAGGGTGAATATATAATTTAAAATTTAAGGACGATTGTAACGGCATACAATTTAACTCCTTCTATTGCGTCACGAAATACGAAAAAGTGCATGTCGTGCGTGGTTATATGGGAATAATGATTAATTTATGAAAATATAATTGCAAAAGCGAATAAGAATAGGTTAGTTGTGTCAAGGAAAACTTCTAGCGTGTTAAGTTATAAGGTTTGAAGTGCGGACTAAGTGGTAATCGAGTAATTAAATAGGCAACGTTTAATTATTTCCTTATAAAGAGAAATCGCCTAAGGGTAACCAAGGGATAGGAAATAGAGAAATTCGACTCGACCAAAGCCGTAAAATTAATTTATAACATACCATACAAAAATTCCAACTTTATATAAGGGGTGTCGGTAAAAAATGAAAAAAGATAGCTGGATATATAAAGTTTTTTTAATGACTTTTTTTCTTTCGTTAACATTTAGTTTTGTATCTAATGTTATTACATCAAATGCTAATTTATTTGTAATGATATTTATTACATTATTAGTTATTGCAATTGGTATAGTATTTGATATGGTTGGAACAGCTAGTTTAACTAGTAGTGAAGCTACGTTTCATGCTAAGTCATCTAGAAAGATAAAGGGCGCTAAAGAATCTTTAAGTCTAATAAAAAACTCAGTGAAGGTTGCTAGTGTTTGTAATGATGTTATAGGAGATATATGTGGAATAGTTAGTGGTGGTATGGGAGCTATGGTTGCTATATCATTATCTAAATTATTTAATGGAAATATTACTTTAGCATCTATAATTGTATCTAGCGTAATTTCATCTCTTACAGTAGGTGGTAAAGCTATATTTAAAACTGTTGCAATTAAAAATTGTGATAATATAGTTTTTATAGTCGGTAAGATAGGTAGTATATTTAAAATTAATAATAAGAAGTAAACTAATTAATATTAGTTTTTTTTATTCGAAAGGGAGAAAAAATATGTTAAAAGTAGATATACCAAGTATTAAAATAGAATTTTATTTTAAAGATATTCTTTATAAGGTTAATTATGATAATGAAGTTTTAAATATTAGAGAAGAATTATTACCTTTTATTTATGAAGTTACAATGAGTAAAGATGAAGTCAAATTTTATAAATACAATATTGTTAATGGAATAAAAGATATTGTTTTAAATAAAGAAAAGAATGATTTAATTAAAAGAATTAATTATGCTATTAGTAATAGTAATTTAGTAAGTAGTGTAATAGATTTAGATAAATTTAATTATAATGTAAAAAATATATTATTAAGTAATGGTAATATTGCACTTTGTAATATAAGTATTAAATCTATAAATAACTATTCATATATTGATATATTGTTATTAGAAAGTAAAGATATAATAGGTAGTATAAAAATAAATAATGATGAAATACTTGTAAATGTTGATTCTATATATTTAGATGAAACTTTGAAATTAGTAAAAGGCTTTGTATCATTATTTAAAAATAAAAAAGAATACAAAATTAAAACTCTTAAACTATAATGTTAAGAGTTTTTATGTTATAATTTTTAAGGGTGATATAGTGAAAGCATTAATTACAGGTGGTAGTAGTGGAATTGGTAAAGATATGGCTTATTATTTATCTAACTTAGGATATGATTTAATTATAGTTGGTAAAAATAAGAAAAGATTAGAAGAAGTAAAAAATAATATTGAAACTAATGTTAAAGTATATGATTTAGATTTAAGTAATATAGATAATGTATATAAATTATATGATTTAACTAAAAATGATAGTATTGATATTTTAATTAATAATGCTGGATTTGGTTTGTTTGGTAATTTTGTTGATACTAGTTTAGATAGAGAATTAGAAATGATAAATGTAAATATTGTTGCACTTCATATTTTAACTAAATTATTTTTAAAAGATTTTGTTAAAAGAGATAGTGGATATATTTTAAATGTTGCTTCTAGTGCTGGTTTTATGGCTGGGCCTAAATTATCTACATATTATTCTACTAAAAATTATGTATTAAAAAGTAGTTTAGCAATATATGAAGAATTAAGACATATGAAGTCTAATGTTAAAATAAGTGTATTGTGTCCTGGACCAGTAGATACTAATTTTAATAAAGTTGCTGGTGGTAGTTTTAATACTAAGAGTGCTAAAAGTAGTTATGTTAGTAAGTATGCAATAGATAAAATGTTTAAAAATAAACTTATAATAATACCTACTATAAAAATGAAAATAGCAATATTTATGATTAGATTAATTCCTACTAAATTGTTGTTAAATATAAACTATCATATACAAAATATAAAGATTAATAAATATAATAAAAAGTAGATAAATTAAGTGCTTTAAAGCTTTTTTTTTGTTATAATAATACTTAGTTAGTTAATAGGTGGTAGTATGGATAATAAGTTAGAAAGATTTTTTAATAAAATAGGTTTTATATATAATGATGATTTTAATAATTCTAAAATAACTAAAGTAGTTGTTAATAAAATAGAAGAATCATGGACTGTATATATTTATAATAAAAATTGTTTAAATATTGATAGTGCTATGGATTTAATTAATACTGCTAAAAAAGGTATAGATAGTGTTAGTACTATAAAAATAGTATATGAATATGAAGAAATTAATGATGATGATATTAAAACTTATTTTAGGTATTTATTAAATGAATTAATAAAGAATAGTCCTGCTTTATCTAGTATAGTAAATAATGAAATATATATTGATGATGATATAATAACTATAGAAGTAATTAGTACTAATGAAGAAAAATTGATAAAAAAAGAAAGTAAAAGGTTAGTAAATGCTTTAAGTGAACTTGGTATAAAAGATATTAATATTAATTGTAAAATAAATGAAGAATTAAAAAATAATTTAAAAGAACAAATAAAAAATTCTAGAGTAGAAATTAAGAAGACTAATGAAGTAGTAAATAAAGTAATTATGGGTGAGGCTATAAAAAGTAAAATTACTACAATAGATAATATTTTAAGTGAAGAAAATAATGTTACTGTTGAAGCGTATGTTTTTGGTAAAGATGTTTTTGAGTCTAGTAAAACTAATTTTAAAATATTAACTCTTAAGGTTAGTGATAAAACTGATAGTATTTTAGCTAAGATTTTTTCTAAAGATGAAGAAGAGTTTAAAACAATTACAAAATCAATTAAAGAAGGTAATTGGTATAGAATAAGAGGCTATAGTAAGAATGATCCTTATGCAAAAGATATGGTTCTTAATATTAGAGATATAGAAGAAATACCTAGTAAAAATGTTTCAGTAATGGATGAAAGTGACGAAAAGAGAATAGAACTTCATACACATACCATGATGAGTCAAATGGATGGCTGTGTTGATGCTAAGACGATTTTAAAAACTGCAGTTAAATGGGGACATAAAGCAATAGGTATAACTGATCATAATGGATGTCAATCTTTTCCAGATGTGTATCATTTTGTTACTGATTATAATAAGGGTAAGAGTGATGAAGATAAATTTAAAGCAATTTATGGTTGTGAATTAACTTTAGTTGATGATACAGTAAGAATAGTTACTAGAAGTGTGGATAAGAGTTTAAGTGATTCAACTTATTGTGTGTTCGATTTAGAAACTACTGGATTTAATGCAGGTGGAGATGACCAAATTATTGAGATTGGTGCTGTATTAATAAAAGATGGTGTTATAATTGATAGATTTGATGAATTAATAGATCCTAAAAGACCTTTATCATATAAAATTGTAGAACTGACTAATATTACTGATGATATGTTAAAAGGCAAAGATGATGAAGAAACAGTTGTTAAAAAATTTATTAGTTGGTTTAAAGATTACCCTATGGTTGCACATAATGCAAAATTTGATACATCATTTTTAGAAATGGCATATAAAAAATATAATTTAGGTACATTTAATAATTGTGTTATAGATACGTTAGAATTATCTCGTGCATTAGATCCAGAATACTCTAAACACGGATTATCTGCGTTAGTAAAAAGATATGAAGTTCCTTGGGCTGAAGATGCACATCATAGAGCTGATTATGATGCTGAAGGTACTGCGTTAGTTTTAGATAAGATGTTAAAAAAATTAAAAACAAAAAAATATAGCAATATTAATGAATTAAATAGTTTAGTTGATCAAAAAGAAATACATAAATACGGTAGAACATATCATGTTAATTTATTGGTACAAAATAAAACAGGTTTAAAAAATTTATTTAAAATTATAAGTTATGCAAATACAACGTATTTATATAAAACACCTAGAATATTAAGAAGTAAGTTAGAAGAATTTAGAAGTGGATTACTTGTTGGTAGTGGCTGTTATAATTCTGAAGTATTTGTTGAAGCTAGGAGCAAAAGTGAAGATGAATTAAGAACTATAATAGATTTTTATGATTATGTAGAAGTACAACCAAAGGATGCCTATACACATTTAATAGATCAAAGCGATTTTAGTGGAGAAACAGAATTAGATAGTACTTTAAGAAAAATAATAGAATGTACTAAAGAACAAGGTAAAATAATAGTTGCTACTGGTGATGTACATTATTTAAATAAAGAAGATAAAATTTATAGAGAGATTATTATTAATCAAAAAGTACCAGGTGGTGGAAGACATCCACTTAATAGAAGCAATATAATTCATATTCCAGAAAATCATTTTAGAACAACGAATGAAATGTTAGAAGATTTTAGTTTTTTAGGTAGTGATTTAGCTCATGAATTAGTAATTGATAATCCTAAAAAAATAGCAGATACAGTTGATATAATAGAAGTTATTATTGAGACTGGTGGTATTCCTTTTTCGCCAAAAATGGGAGATTCTAGAAGTGAAGTTTATAATTTGGTTTTTGATAAGGCACATAGTATGTATGGAGATCCTTTACCAAATAATATTGAAAAACGTATAGCACAAGAATTATATGGTGATGGGATATTAAAATTAGTTAGTGATAAAACTAAAGAAGAGTATAGTGATTTATCTGATGATGAATTTGAAGAAAAATTTATGACTAATTTAAGTAGTATAGTTAAAGATGGTTATGATAAAGTTTTTGAGTTAACTAAAGAAGGTATAAAACGTAATAATAGTGAATTAAGTGATCAAGAATTAGATAAAGAAACTAAGAAAAATTTAGGTGGAATTATTGGTGGAGGTTTTGACGTTATTTATTTAATTGCTCAAAAGCTTGTTAAGCATTCAAATGACGATGGATATTTGGTTGGCTCACGTGGTAGTGTAGGTTCTAGTTTTGTTGCTACTATGATGGGTATTACAGAAGTTAATCCGTTACCAGCTCATTATCTTTGTGATAAATGTAAAATGAGTATTTTTGATTTTGAAGATGGTAGACCACTAGGAAGTGAATATTCAAGTGGTTATGACTTACCAGATAAGATGTGTCCTAATTGTAATATTCCATTTAATAAAGCTGGACAAGATATGCCATTTGCAACGTTTTTAGGTTTTAATGCTGACAAGGTACCGGATATAGATCTTAACTTTTCTGGAGATAATCAAGCAAGTGCTCATGAATATACTAAAGTATTGTTTGGTGTAGATAATGTTTATCGTGCTGGAACAATAGGTACTGTTGCAGAAAAGACTGCTTATGGTTTTGTTAAAGGTTATTGTGAAGAAAAAGGAATAAATTTAAGAAGTGTTGAAATAGAAAGGTTGGCTGTTGGCTGTACTGGAATAAAAAGAACAACAGGTCAACATCCTGGAGGAATTGTTGTTATTCCAGGTTATATGGATGTATTTGACTTTACTCCTTTTCAGTTCCCTGCAGATGATCCTACTAGTGCTTGGAGAACTACTCACTTTGATTACCATGCAATTGATCAAGATGTTTTAAAACTTGATATTCTTGGACACGATGATCCGACTGTGTTACGTATGCTTCAAGATTTGTCTGGGATGGATGTTACAAAAGTTCCTTTAGATGATAAAGCAACTATGGATATATTTAAATCTCCTGAACCTTTAGGTGTTACAAAAGAACAAATAATGTGTGAAACTGGTACATTAGGTGTTCCTGAATTTGGTACTAAGTTTGTTATAGGTATGCTTGTTGATACTAAGCCGGGGACATTTTCTGAACTTATTAAAATATCTGGTTTATCACATGGTACTGATGTTTGGCTTGGAAATGCTCAGGATTTAATTAGAAATAATATAGTTGATTTCAAAGATGTTATTGGGTGTCGTGACGATATAATGGTATATTTGATGTATCATGGTTTAGAACCTAAAAAAGCATTTAAAATAATGGAATTTGTTAGAAAAGGAAAAGCAAGTAAAGATCCAGAAACATGGAAAATGTGGGAAAAAGAAATGCGTGATGCTAAAATAGAAGATTGGTTTATTGATTCTTGTAGAAAAATAAAATACATGTTCCCAAAAGCTCATGCAGCAGCTTATGTTATAAGTGCATTTAGAATTGCTTACTTTAAAGTTCATTATCCATTATTATATTACGCTGCTTATTTTTCAATAAGATGCGATGACTTTGATGTTGAATCAATGATAAAAGGAGAAAGTGCAATACGTGCAAAAATAGAAGAACTTCAAAATAAAGGTTTTGAAATGACTAATAAGGAATCAAATACATTGGATGTTTTATATTGTGCTTTAGAAATGACTTGTAGAGGATTGAGTTTTAAAAATATAAATCTAGAAAAAAGTGATGCAAAATACTTTATTATTGATGAAGACAAAAAAAGTTTAATAATGCCATGGAGAAGTTTAGATGGACTAGGTGTACAAGTATGTAACCAAATTATAGAGGAAAGAAAAAAGGGAAGATTTATTAGTATAGAAGATTTACAAAATAGAGGAAAGGTAAATCAAACGGCAATTGAGAAATTGAGAACGTTAGGTGTATTAAAAGATTTACCAGAATCTAGTCAATTAAGTTTATTTTGACAAATAGTAACAATTTTTTTGTTATTCACGATTTATTATATATATGGTGAATAATATGATGAAGATATTTAAAAGTAAGAAAAATAGATTATTAAATATAAAAAAAATATTAGTATTACTTTTAATATCTTTTTTAATATCATTTTTTATTAGTAAAATACCTATATTTAAAAATAATAAAGTAATAAATATATTAAAAAAGACTAGTTTAAATGAAATACCTAATGTTTCATTTGGAATAGATGCAAAGTATTTACTTAATATAGGTTTTAATACTTTTGATGATATAAAATTTTCTAAAGAAGTTTTTAAACAAACTAAGAAAGATACTAAGACAAATAATATTATATATGTTTATAATACTCATCAAACAGAAGAATATAAAACTATTGAAAATTATAATTTAACACCAACTGTACTAACTGCTTCTTTAATTTTAAAAGATATGTTAAAAGATTATGGAGTAGAAGTAATAGTTGAAGAAAGAGATTTGTTAACTGATTTAAAAAATATGAATTTAACTTATAATAAAGCATATTATGTTAGTGAAAAATGGTTAAATGATTTAAATAATAAAGATTTAAAACTATATATAGATTTACATAGAGATAGTGTTGAGTATAAATACAGTAATGTAAGTATTGATGGTAAAGATTATGCAAAAATATTATTTGTAATAGGGACTAAGGGTGAATATCAAGGAAATATGTCAGTTGCTGAAAGCATTGATAATGAAATAAAAAAAATTAATCCAAGTATTAGTAGAGGAATATTTACTAGATACAGCACTTTTAATCAAGATTTTAGTCCTAATAATATTATTATAGAAGTTGGTGGAGTTGATAGTAGTTATGAAAGTGTTAGCAACTCATTAAGTGTTTTAGCGTTAGCAATAAAAAATTATTTGGGTGATTAATATGGAAGAAAAAAAGAAAAAGAATACTTTTTTAAAAATTATATTTGCTGTATTTATTTTATTTCTTTTGTTATATTTAATGGATGATTTAGGTTATTATAATATACGTGCTAAGAATAAGGTATTAACCGAAGAAAAAATAAAAGAGTTTGAAAGCGATGTTAAAAATGGTAAAAGTATAGATTTAAAAGAATATACTGTAGATAATACTAATTATAGAAATGTATATAGTAATATTGGTTATAATTTATCAAATGGTATAGATACAGTATTGAATAAAGGTTTTAAAGAATTTGGTAAAATATTAAAAAAATTATTTAAATAAAAAAAGTTATTCATCTATTAAAACAGCATGAATAACTAATCTTGTTGGACTGTTAGTTGTACTAGTACCACATGTAGATATTGTAAGTATATGATCATCTTTTGTAACGTTCACATTAAAGTTATACATACTTCTTGAACGTATCATATCTAAGAAAGATTGAAACTCATTTAAATCACCAAAATTAGCATATAAATAATCATTAGTAACTGGTATTTTATATATTGAAAATATCTTCCATTTCATATTTTTAACTTTAGTATTAAATGTTATTATTTGATTATCTGGATTTTTATACCAAGATGGGTTAGTAACGTATCTTAATGTTCCAAGCATTAAACCAGTTCTAGAATTATGTCCCCATATAATAGTATTATTACTTAAATTGTATATGTTATTTCTATAATCCATAAATATCCAACCAAATGAATTGGTTTGTTTATTAAAATCTCTTTTTAAATAGTAGTCGTTATCAGTATGTTGTACTACTGGATAGTTAACTTTAGTATTATTTACTGTTAACCAACCGACCGTTTCATTATTTATACTCGCTAGTTCATCAAATATTTGATTATATTTTTTATAATATGAACTAGTATTAGGAGTATAACTTGAAGTAGTAGTATTTGTTGTTTCATTTTCTTCAGTATCTATGTATTCTATATCGCTAGTATCATCATCTAATTCTACGTCGTAATTATCTAATATATCAGTTAAAGCATTATTAATATCATTTACGTTATTTTCACTAGAATAGTTTTTATAGAAATCTAATGATGAAAATACTAATGAACAAACTATTACTACAAAGCATATATATTTTAATGTTACAAAGTTTAGCTGCTTAAATAAATTTTTCTTTTTATAAGTAGCAGAATATACTATTTTAAAATCTATATTTTTATTTTCTAAATAATCTTTATAAATAGATTTTAAATAATTTATAGAATTAACTATAACATCAATATTATTATTTTCATAAAATACTATTATTTTATTATTTAAATTATATTCTTTAAATAAGTCCATTATAGTATATATTAAATCATTAGAATAATTTTTAATATGTATTTCTTTTAAATATTTATTTATTTTAATAAATGTTTTAAAATCTTCTATTTCTTTTTTATCAAAGTTTTTAGTTATAACTATATTTTTCTTATAGTATATATCAGAATATTTATGTAATTTATTGTCTTCCATAAATTTACTTAGAAAAAACATTTCACTTCTAATATCAACTTTTAATTGTTTATTTAAGTCTAATTTTTCTAATAAGTAGGGTGGTATATCATAACAGTTTACGTATTCTAAATATTTATTATCAAGTAACTTCATAAATATTTCGTAATCTATTGCCTTATCTTCACTTAATAATAATTTTTTTATAGTTTTAGAGTTATTTATTAGATCTAGTGTTAGAGTAGTAAGTTCTATATTATTAACTCTTACTTTGTCTATATTATTTTTTATTATTATCGTATTTATGAAACTACTAACTAATTCTAAGTTATCTTTTATATAATTGTATGAAAATAATAGTTCTTTTGTATCTATTATATTAGTATTATTTAAGTTTTTATTTTCTTTTTTATTAATTAGACTAATAGTAAGTAATGTTGAATTAATTTTAATTAGTATATTATTCATTAAATCACTTACTTTCTATTATTATTTTATATATATAATATTAGCATATTTGTTATTAAAATACAAATAAAATTACTGGTATGTTGGTTATTATAAAGTGAAAGTATTTAATTAATAATGTTTAACAGTAACTGTTCACTTGTTTTGTATTTTTCTATTTTAAAGTAAGAATAAGAGATAAAATGAATTATCATATAAAAAAGCCCTAATTTAAGGCTTTTATTGTTAAAGTGGTGCGGGTAACAGGACTTGAACCTGCACGGAAGAATCCACTAGATCCTAAGTCTAGCGCGTCTGCCAGTTCCGCCATACCCGCAATTAAAAAATGGTGGATCTTGTAGGACTCGAACCTACGACCGCCCGGTTATGAGCCGGATGCTCTAACCAACTGAGCTAAAGATCCGTAATTATCCGCCATTGCTCTTTAATAATAACATATTTAGATATACAACGCAACATATTTTTTAAATTTTTTAATAAAAAAAACTTATTACTAAGCTTTAAATCAATTTTGGTGACCCGTACGGGATTTGAACCCATGAATGCATGCGTGAAAGGCATGTGTGTTCAACCACTTCACCAACGGGCCATAAATGACTAGTTAAATATACTATATTAATGGTAATGTTGTCAAGAAAAAAATAAAAAAACTTATCAATTTGATAAGTTTGTATTCAAAATGGTGACCCGTACGGGATTTGAACCCATGAATGCATGCGTGAAAGGCATGTGTGTTCAACCACTTCACCAACGGGCCAAAATGGTGGACCTGAATGGACTTGAACCATCGACCTCACGCTTATCAGGCGTGCGCTCTAACCAGCTGAGCTACAGGTCCATCACAATTGACTTATTTATTATAACTAATAAAATTAACATTTGTCAATAAAATATTTATTAATAATCAAAAATGGTGGGCTGTTAGGGATTCGAACCCTAGACCCACTGATTAAGAGTCAGTTGCTCTACCAACTGAGCTAACAG
>CAKOJI010000004.1 GCA_934089255.1 uncultured Bacilli bacterium
AATTCTTTTAATCTTGCTTTGTCACTTTCAAACTCAGGATACATATTATCTTCTGGATTTAATTCTGTTAATTCTATTTTCTTCTTTAATGCTTCGAATTCATCTTGTAAACTATTATTACCGCTATTGTCGTTTGGAATTACAGTATTTGAATTTAATAAATCATTATATTTTTTCTCTAATTCTTCTATTTCTTTTTCTAATGCTAATGTTTCTTCTTCGTATGATTTAATAGCTGGTCCATTATCAAATGAAATTTCTGTTTCTGGCTCTTTTTCTACCTCTTTTTCTAAAACTTCTGTTTCAGGTTCAACTAGTTCTACATCGCTAGTGTCATAATCGATGTTATTTTCTTCTACATCATTTTCTAGAGTTTCTTCATCGGTCTTTTCATTTTCGTTTTCTTCACTTACACTAGCTTCATTTTCTTTTGATTCTTTTATTTTTTCGAAGTATTCAGTTGCGTCATACGGAATAGTTCTAGAGTTAGTTAATGTTTCGTTCAAAAAACCATCTTTTAAATCTGGTAATAAATGTTCATAAATGTCTATTAACATTTCTGTTACATCACTATCACTTAATTTATTATCATTTGTAAATTCTAGTTGTTCTCCATTTAAATAGAATGGGCTGCCACCATACAGTATGGTAATTAAACTGCCAAAATCATTTATATCATATTTAGTATTATTACTATTTATATGTTTTATATAATCTACACTAAAATCATTTTTTATTTCTTCTATATTCATAATTAAATCTCCTTACTATATATTAAATTGTTCTTCAGTTTTTAAGTCATTTATTTTTTTATTAACATTATTAGAGAATATTGGTAGTATTCTATCTAATATATTTTTATCTTCTACTATAAATACACCATTATCAACTACTTCATATGCAACAAAAGTTTCGCTTGGTTCATCATTTTCTACTTTATTAGTTAATATATAATCTTTTCCTTCATATAAAATTGTATCTATTACTGTATATTTTTCTCCTTTAATAGTTAAGACATCTTCTACTCTTATTTTCATATTTATTCCTCCGTATTCTTATAAATATATAATATCATATAGAGTTTTTATAATCAAATAATGTTTTGTATTTATTTACGTTTTATTTATTAATTTATCAAATATTATAGGATAATTACTATTAATAATTATTTTTTTATTAGTAATAGGGTGTATAAACTCTAAATAGTTTGCGTGTAAGCATAATCTTCTTATTGGATTTTTTTTACTACCATATTTTTTATCGCCTACTATACTATGATTAATACTTTCCATATGTACTCTAATTTGATTTTTTCTACCAGTTAATATTTCAATATTTAATAAACTATATTCTTTAGCATTTTTAAGTACATAATATTTTGTAATAGCTAGTTTACCTAAATTTTTATTATTAGTTATAAATGTTTTTAATGTTTTTGTTTCTCCTAGATAATTTTTAATTATTCCATTTTGTGCAACGTTTCCTTCTACTAATGCTATATATTTTCTTATTGTCTTATCCCAATCTCTTTGTAATTTTCTTTTAACTTCTTCATTTTTTGCAAATAATATTATTCCACTTGTATCTTTATCTAATCTATGTACTATAAATATTTTGTTTGATTTATGTTGTTTTTTTACATAATCTGATACTTTTTTATATAAAGTATTTTCTCTTTCTTTTATAGTTCCTATTGTTAATAATCCACTTGGTTTTTCTATAACTATTAAATATTTATCTTCATATAATATATTAAGTTTTTCTTTTTTCTTCATTAGATCACCGCTCATATAGTATCAAATATTTTTTTATTTGACAAATGAAAATATATTTACTATAATTGTTCCTACGCCCTAAAGAATGGAGAAGTATTATGTGTTATTTAAAAAAAGAAGGTACATATGATTTATATGGTGTTGATAATGCTATATGGCAATATGTAATAAATAAAATAATTAACGTATGTAAGTTATATAATTTTGATTATATTAGAACTCCAATATTTGAAGATACTCTTTTATATCATAATTATATTGGTAAAAGTACTGATGTTGTTTCAAAAGAATTATATAATTTTATAGATAGAAGTGATAGTAGTATTTCTCTTAGACCAGAGGGTACTACTGGTGTTGTTAGAAGTTATATAGAAAATGAATTATATAAAAATAATAATGTTACAAAATTTTATTATTATGGTTCAATGTTTAGACATGAGAAAATAGAAAATGGTAGATATAGAGAATTTCAACAATTTGGAGTGGAAATGTTTAATAATAATTCTATATATTCTAGTGTAGAAATTATTTCACTTGCATTTAGTATATTTAATAGTTTGGGTTTAAATGACGTGAAGGTTTATATTAATAATTTAGGTACTTATGAGAATAAATGTATATATGAAAAAGAATTAAAAAAATATTTTAAACCGCATTTAGATAATCTATGTGATGATTGTAAGAGAAGATATAAAAAAAATCCTATTAGAATTTTAGATTGTAAAGTTGATAAGAAATCTTCAATTGTTTTAAATGCTCCTAAAATAGATGATTATATTGATAAAGAGTCTAAAGATAATTTTGATAAAGTTATAGAAATGTTAGATAATTTAAATATAGATTATGTTATAAATAAAAATTTAGTTAGAGGTTTAAATTATTATACTGATATAGTTTTTGAATTTAAAACTAACATAGACGGTTTTGGTAGTGCTAATACTATATGTGGTGGTGGAAACTATAATAATTTAGTTAAAGTTGATGATAAAAATATTAATGCAATAGGTTTTGCTATTGGGTTAGAAAGATTAATTGATGTATTATATAAAAAAGGGTTACTTAATTTTTTAGGGAAAGTAATTGATATAAATTTAAATTTTGATGATACTTTATTTTGTTTAGAATTAAGAAATTTAGGTTATGTAACAGAGTGTTTATCTCAAGTAAAAAGTAAATATCAGATAGATTTTGAGGAGAATAAGTATATTTTGGTGTATGAAGATAAGGTATTGTTACGTACAAGTAATAAAGATTTAATTGTTAAAAAACTAGCTAAGATACGTTAGCTAGTTTTTTTGTATTTACTGTTAAGTTCTTTATTCATTAAAACTTGTTTATAGCCTTTAAATGCATCAAATATTATTGTTTCAATTTCTTTAGGAGTTAATTCTGAATTTGTTGTTGCCATCATTGATGCTATTCCATGTATTATAAGCCAAGTATTAATATATATTTGTTTTGAAGACTCTGGACTTAAGCCTGTTGATTTAATAATCATTTCTGTATATTTTTTTCCGTCTTCATTATCCGCCATTTCTAATATGTTGTTGTATTTTGAATTTGTTGACATAAATAGAAATTTGAATAAATTTTTTTCTTTTGTAGCAAAATCTATATAGGATAGTCCTGCACCAATAAATGGTATTTGATGTTCTATTCCTTTTCTTATATATTTATTTTGTAATTCGTATACATCATTATATATTGTTTGTTTTAGATCATCCATATTTTCAAAAATTCTAAATATTGGTTGCGTAGAACATCCTACTGTTTTGGCTAAATTTCTTGCTGATAATTCTTCTATACCTTTCTCTCTTATTATTTTTATTGACCCTTTTATTAAGTCTTCTTTTTTTATTTTAGTTACAGCACTCATATTTATCTCCCCTTTAAATAACAAGTGTTATTACATAATAATCTTACCATAATATGGGAAAATGTCAAGGAATTTTATTTGTTAGCACTTTGTGTTGACAAGTGCTAATTTTTGTGTATAATATATGTATGAAAGGAAGAGTGTAATATGGAACAAAATCCTTATGAAGATAATTTAAAAAAACCTCTAGAAAAGTACGGTAGAGATATTGTTAGTTTAGCTCGTGACGGTAAGATTGAACCTGTCATAGGTAGAGATGAAGAAATTAGAAACATTACTCGTGTTTTATCTAGAAAGACTAAAAATAATCCAGTTCTTATTGGAGAACCTGGTGTTGGTAAAACTGCAATTGTTGAAGGCTTAGCTCTTAGAATTATAAAAGGAGATGTACCAAATAGTTTAAAAGATAAACATATATGGGAACTTGATATGGGAGCTTTAGTAGCAGGTGCAAAATATCGTGGTGAATTTGAGGAAAGATTAAAGGCTGTTTTAAAAGAAATTAAAGATAGCAATGGTGAGATAATTTTATTTATCGATGAAATTCATATGATTGTTGGTGCAGGTGCATTAGAAGGTGCAATGGATGCCGGTAATATGCTTAAACCTATGCTTGCTCGTGGAGAAATTCATTGTATTGGGGCTACTACTTTAAATGAATATAGAAAATACATCGAAAAAGATGGTGCTTTAGAAAGACGTTTTCAAAAGATACAAGTTAAAGAACCAACTGTTTTAGATACTATAACTATTCTTCGTGGTTTAAAAAACAGATTTGAAGTTTTTCATGGAGTTACAATTAAAGATAAAGCTTTAGTTGCTGCTGCAACTTTGTCTGATAGATATATAACAAGTAGGTTTTTACCTGATAAAGCTATTGACTTAGTTGATGAAGCATGTGCGACTATTAAAGTTCAGATGGAAAGCGTTCCTGTAGAACTTGATACTTTATCTAGAAAAATAATGCAATTAGAAGTAGAAAAGCAGGCTCTAAAACATGAAAAAGATGAATTAAGTAAAAACAGAGTTATTGAGATTGATAAAAAATTAGATGAATTAAAAATTAAAGAAAAACAACTAAGAAGTGACTGGGAAGATGAAAAAGTTGTTAATGATAAAATTTCTAAGAAAAAGGAAGAAATAGAAAGAAAGACTTATGAATTAGAAGTTGCAGAAAATAATTATGATTTAGAAACTGCCGCTAAATTAAGACATGGTGTTATACCTGAGTTAAAACGTGAATTAGAAGATTTAAATAATAGCAATAAACGTTCTATTTTAAGTGATGTTGTTGACGATGAATCTATTGCTAAAATTATTTCTAGATGGACTAATATACCAGTTGCTAAATTAGTTGGTGGTGAAAAAGATAAATTAATTCACTTATATGAAAATATGAAAAAACGTGTTAAAGGTCAAGATGAAGCATTGGAACTTGTTAGCGAAGCTATAAAACGTGCACGTGCTGGAATAAAGGATCCTAATCGTCCAATTGGTTCATTTATGTTTTTAGGTCCAACTGGTGTTGGTAAAACTGAAGTTGCAAGAACTCTTGCGTATGAACTATTTGATGATGAAAAACATATGATTAGAATAGATATGAGTGAGTATATGGAAAGTCATAGTGTATCACGTTTAGTTGGAGCGCCTCCTGGATATGTTGGATATGATGAGGGTGGACAATTAACTGAAGCCGTTAGACGTAATCCATATAGTATTGTCTTATTTGATGAAATAGAAAAAGCTCACAAAGATGTATTTAATATACTTCTTCAAATACTTGATGACGGTCGTATAACAGATGGTCAAGGAAGAACTGTTGATTTTAAAAATACAATAATTATTATGACTAGCAATTTGGGTAGTGAATATATTTTGAATAATGAAGATAATTATAAAGAAAAAGTAAACGAAGCAGTAAGACATACATTCAAACCAGAATTTATTAATAGAATAGATGAAATAATTACTTTTAAGCCTTTAAATAAAGATGTTGTTTATGAAATATTAAATAATATTATTAAAAATATTGAATTAAGGTTAAGAGATAAACAATTAACATTATCTGTTAGTAACGAAGCAAAAGACGCTATAATAGAAAATAGTTTTGATCCTAATTTTGGTGCTAGACCTATTAAGAGATATGTAAGTAGAAATATTGAAACTTTAATAGCTAACGCATTAATTAATGATGAAATAGTTTTCGGAAGCAATGTTAATATTGACTATAATGGAAAAGAATTTTATATAAAAAAATAATTTTTTAAGGCCAAAGATTATGGTCTTTTTTTGTTTGAACTTTAAATTAGTCAATACCTTCACTTTAAATTAGTCGAATTTTTATTAAAAAAAATTGGTTCTCTTTTTAACCAATTTCTATTTTTATAGCTTATCTTTTTGTAAAAACATTACTCATCTAACCTTAATTTTTATTTCATGCGATGTTCCATCCCATAGAAAATTTTCATTTAAAAATTTATAATCTTCCAATTCAGGGTAATCCATACTTATTTCATCAGTTCTCTTGTTTTCATCTAAATTTTCTCGTATTTTTCTTAAATCATCATCATATTTCCAGTTATTATTCTCATCATAAAAATCATTTTTTTCAACAATTTTATTTGTTAAACTTTCTAAATAATCAATTTCCAATAAATTTCCTAAATGTATATGGTTTGGCAAAATATTTAAACTTACATGAGTTAAATTTACTCTAGAAAGTAATTCAGGTAGTTAAATTAATCTAATGGTTTAACTAAACTAGCATAATCTACTATCTACTTATTTTATTTATTCTAGATAAATTTATATAATCTATGTCAGAATCTGGAATTCCTCTATAATCTCTATATTTATTTGCCAACATTTCCAATTTAATTTTATACGTAGAAGCCAAAACATTGTTTTCATTTGTAAACATATAATATATAGTTTTAATCATTTCATAAAAATCTTTATGCATATTAGGATATTTAGGATTATTTACACTATACTCTTTTATTATATTTTTTTCATAATCAGAATCAAATCTCTTGCGAATTAAATCTTTAATAATTTTATCTTTTGTTATATTTTCTTTACAGCCACAATCTTTAAGTGGTATACCAAATAAATATAAAACATTAAAATTATTACCAACAGCATTATTTAAAGAATTAGTTAATGAATTAGGATAATAATTAATTAAATAAGTAGTTACTTTCATTAATGCTTTTTCAATTTGCTCCCACCCTTTTTTAATTTCTATAGAATCCATTTTACTAATATTATTTTGATAATCTTCTATAATCATATCGTAATTTGAATTAAATAACATTTTTGTAATTGCTTCATAAGGATTTGTTCTATTCTTTATAGAGATTGTTTTATCATTAATTGAAATATTTTGATAATTTTTTTGTATATTATTAATTACGTTGTCAATATTACTTTGTGTTATAAATTTTAATTTTATTGCTCTATAAATATATTCTTCTAAAAGATATTTATCTTCAACATTACATGGTAATAGTGATATTATATTAACAATATCAGAATAGTTTCCCCATTCATATTTTGAAGCAAAACTAGATGTGTTAGATTTTTTTGTTTTTTCTTCATTAATAGTATTATTTTTATTTTTAAGTTCTGTAGATATCGATAATTTTTCCCTTGCGTTAGGTATTTCAGAATATTCTAATGGCAATCCCAATTTTTTATTTATTAAAAATTTATAATTTTCAAGCTTTTCATTTTTACCATATATATAAGAAGAATTTAATTTTGTAAATATTTTAGCTTTTTGTTTATCACATACACCTCCCGCAGTCAAACAATTTTCATAAACTTTATTATCTATAACCGTATTAATCCAGTAATGATCTATAGAATTCCAAGATCCACCTACCATATTAGCATTAACTCTAATTATAGGATTATTTAATATCATTGTAAATAATCCACTCATCCCATGGCACACTGATACTTGTGTATTTAATATATTAAATAATGAAGAATTCAATGGATGATTATATTCATCATTTTTAAAGTTACCATTCTCATCCTGTAAATCTTCTTCACTAAACTCCCAATTATCCAGTGCATATTTAAAAGCTAAATACAATTTTTCATATTCATTCAAATTTGAGTAGTTTGAATAAATACTATTTATTATTTCTAAAACTTTTTTCTTAATCTCTATCATTTCTTCTGTAGTATATCTGTCTCTACTTGGTCTACCATACCTAAATTCTACTTTTTTATTATTAATCTTATTTAAATCTAACCACATTGCATACTGAAATGGTAATGTGATTTCTAATACTTCAAAATCATTTAAAACGTTTGAATCTTTAGGATATAACTGATAGTCCTCAAGGATAAAAATATTTATTTTTTTATTATTTTTATTTATCTCTTTTATCTTATTTTTATTTTTAGATAAATAATCATAAGTAACACTTATAACAATTTGCGAAGCTTTTTCTAATAATCCTCTATTTTTATTAATCATTAAATTATCAATTGAATTTTCATCCAACGTAATACTAAAGTTGATATTGCCATATAATAAATCGTATATTTCTTCCATACTAAGTTTACTTATTTCACTTAGATTTAAAAGTACACCAACTTTTCTTGTTATTTTTAAACTTGTTTTTTGTTTGTCTTTTAATATTCCCATTTATTTCACATCCCTTTATTTTATTATATATAATATTTTCAAATACAACAATTAGTTAGTTTCTTTATGATAAATTCTATTCAGTAAAATTACCTTTTCTATACATAACTAAAAATTCATCTAAAGGTTTAACTAAGCTATTATCTCTTACTCCTACAATACATTCTATATTATCTGATAAATAAGTTTTAAATAAATTTGTATATATAGTTTTATCATAAACACTATCAAAATTATCTAATATAATAGCATAATCTTCTTTTCTTTCTATCATTTCATTTACTGTATTTTCAATAAATACATCTATTATTATATTAAATATACTATTCTGGTCTAAGTTAGTTAATAATATTACTTGATTTTTATTTTTGATTTCTAACTTATTCATTGTACATATATTATTTAATAAATTAGGTCTATGTGCAAAATATCCTAATTTTTCATTAAATACTGATAATATACTTTCTCTTGTTTCTTTAGGTGCATTTATTACACTAGAAGTAATCATATTAATAGTTGAAAGAACATCTTGTTTATTTATATAATCACATAAATCTTCATATTCACTTATACTAACTTTAAAAATTTCTTTTATATTTAAATCTCTATTATTTTCTAAAATATATAAACATATTCCAGTATAAATACTTTTTGCACAATTATCCCAATATGGATCTATACTCTCTTTAGTTTTAAATAATAAATTACCAAAAGACATTATCTTTTCTATAGATTCATCTATATTACCTTTTTTATATAATATATTTGCATCTAATAACGGATTATATTTTACACTTTCTTCTAACTTTCTAATATTTAATTTTATTATTTCATAATTAGTATTTTTAAATAATTCTTCATATTCATTTTTAGTATCTAATATTAGCATACTTTTATTTTCTTTTATTAATTCATTTACTCTTTTTTTTATAGCATTTGTTTTACCACTATTAGTTAATCCTTCATATAATTTTTTTTCCATAATTAAAATCTCTCTTTCTTTTTAGTATTAATATTTACTATTTCATAATCAAATTCATCTAATTTTATTTTCCCATTAACGATATTACTTCTCGTTTTGTCTATAATTTTTATTGTGTTTTTCATATCAAGTATATCTTTTAATAACTTTTCTCTTTGTTTAAGAAATATATCATCACTTAAATTATCTTTATATAGTTTTATTTCTTCTAAACTAAAACCCATTTGTTTTAATAATATAATTGCATAATATTCTCTAACATTATCTTCATCATAGTATCTATATGAAGTAAACTTATCTATAACTTTGGGTTTTAATAAATCTATTTCATCATAATATCTAATTGTTTTAATATTAGATTTAACTACATTTGCAAATTCTCCTATCTTATACATAACATCTTCTACTTTCTATAAATATTATAGCATATTAATTATACTTTCTAAGTATTTTCTTTTTTAAACCGCCATTTACTTTAGCATATTCTATATCACTTTCTAATTGTTCATTTTTATACATTAATTCATCTATTATTCTTTTTTGTTCTTGATTAATAGAAGATAATAGCTTGTTATTATATATTAATGAACTAATAATATTTTTTATATCTTTCATTTCTTGCATACCAATTTCTCCCTTCGTAAAGTAATATAACATTACACTTAACGGGAGAGTCAAGTTTTAATTTTAAACAATTTTCTGCTAAATAAAAACACTATCATAGAAAGTGTCCTTATTGTTAATTTTTTTATTATTTATGCTTTATAGATTCTTTATTTTCCAAAAAAGTAGAATTATTTATCTCATTATATATTTCTTTGTATATTTTAATAAAATTATTATTTTCTTTATCTTTTGAAGATTCTTTTATTTTCATTATAATATAAGATAGTATCTCGTTTATATCACTAATATTAAAATTATTTTCCTTGTATTCACTTATTTTTTCTTTAAATTCAATTAATTCTTTATAATATTTATCAATTGCTTTTTCATGTGCTTCTTTGAAAATTTTTGAACTTATACTATTTGAATTACTATACTGTTTAATTTTATCTTTGGAAAAATTTATTTTTTCAATTAAGTTATTTATATTATTTCTCATTTCTATATATTTATTTAAAGAGCCTATTATATTTTTATTAACATATTTTTTTGTCTTTGTATAATCTGGTAAATCTATAAAAATTGCATTATCTGTACCTATTTTTTCTTCTGTACTAGCATTTTCATTACCAGATATTATTGTTTTTATATACAAATTTAAATTCAATTCTTCTAAATATGAATTATCGTATTCGTTTTCGATAATTGCTAACATTGGCTTTGCTTTACCATATATATTCCAATATTTTTCAAAAAAATCTAAAACTTCTTTTTTATCTTCATCACTAAAATTATATTTATTAGCAAACCATATAATATTATCTTTTGCTAAATAATAATTTTTTTCAAAAAATGTTCCGTGTTTTTCTGTTGAATAAAAATATGAGTCACCAACAAAATCAGCAAACCATTCTGGTGAACGATTAGCATAAAGATATGATATTGAGGGGTCTAAGGAATAGTATATTTTATCTTTTGAATTATCTCGATAAAATCCAAATAAACTTCTAGTATCTGGTGATGTATATTTTTTTACAATTTGTTCTATTTTGGCTATATCATCTTTTTCTTGACTAACTGTAGATGTATTTGTTGTTAAACCATATTTTTTTATACTTTCAAATTTTGATGAATTAAATGCATGAAATATTAATTTTTTATTACCAAATTTCGAGGAAATATATTGCTTTATATTTTCATCATTAGCATCTTTATTTTCATTTATTAAAATTTGAGATATTTTTAATTTTATAAGTGTCACAAAAACTTCTTCTTCGTCTTTTCCTAAATTACATAAATTTACAAAGTTATTACTAAATAAATTAACATCTTCAATTCCAACAATTAAACTATATTTTATTATATAATTTGTTAATGTTGTTAATTTTGATTTTATGTTAGAATTTGTTGTTTTAAATTCATTAACAATTTTATAAAAGTCATCAGAATTAAAAAATGTAGATAATTGTTCTAGTGAATTAGACTTATCATTTTTTATTTCATTTATATAACCATCTGTTCCTTTCATTTAATGTGTGTAGTTATAAAGATATAATTTCTTTCAAACTATTTCTTCATTTTGACAATTTTATTATATCATGTTTCAAAACAAATAAAAACCACAATAAATTGTGCGAACCTTATGCTTATAAAACAAGTGTGGCAGAATAAATAATGTATGGAATATTAAATAATTGTAGATGTCAAATAAATAAAAAAATGACTCCGCATAAATCCGAAATCATTTATTTTTATCTCTTGTTTAATTCTATTTTTTCATTAATTGGCTTTAATTATGTTTCTTTAATTATTACTTTTTCATTTCTATAATCATATTTCCTACTATACCTAGTCCAAATATTAGACTTATAAATGATATAAATCCACCTATGTAAGGGATAGCGCTTAGTACATATATTATGAATAATCCAATTATCATTAATAAGTAACTGTTCATATTCTTTTTAAATAATTTTTCATCTAGTATTTTAGTTAATGAATATGCACTAAATATATTGGCTATATAGACTAATATTCCGTAAACAATTCCACCTATTACTCCAACAGAAACAAATAAACTTGAGAAGATTAACATTAATGCTATTATCGGAACTCCTATTAGAATTAAGAAACCTTTACCGCATAGTATTGCTACAGTTTTAGTATTTAAATCTTTAGTTTGTTCTAATGATTTTTTGAATACTTTTTCTATTGCAAATACAAGTACTATGGCTAGCATAACAATATGAATATATTTTAGTATAAATGTTGTTATGTATTCTTTAAATGTTATTTTTTCTACATCATTTTTATAAGTTTTTGTTTTAATCTCATTTGTTAAACCTAGTACTGTAGCATCTTCATTATATTTAAGTGTGCCAGTTATTTTTGCACCTTCAATATTAATTTTATCTGCTCTTATACTTATATTACCATTAAATGTACCACTTAGTGTTACTTCTGCTGCGTAAACATATGTATTTCTAGTGAACTTTCCATCTAATGTAATTGTATTTGCCATTAAATAACTGTCTCTTAATACGTTTCCGTGTACTTTTATGTCATTAGCTGCTAAGAATAAATCTTTCGCTATATCTTTTTCTATAGTAATTTCATTGCCGGCACCAATAACATATTCTTGGTCTGCATTAAATGTTAATTTATTTCCTGCAACAAATCCAATTCCATCAATAGTATTATTTACATTAATTTCATTTCCTGCAATAAAAGAAGTACCTTCTAATCTGTTTTTGATAGTGATTTTGTCACCTGCTTGGAATAAATCTTTGGCATAACTTTTTGCGTTTACATTTATAATACCAAATGCTAATAGTAAAAATACAACAAGTATATAATTTTTTATTTTTTTCATTTTTTCATCTCCTAATTATAATTAACCATAAATATTTAATTGCGTCAATAATATTAATTAAAAATAGTACTTTTTTGTTGAAAAATTGCATTTTATTAACTATAATTATATTAGGTGATATAATATGGCTAATAAAAAAGAAGAAGAAGTTAAAGTTACTAAGAAGAAGAATACTAATTCAAATGGTAAAACTACTAAAAAGAATACTTCTACAAAAACTCAAACTTCTAAAAAGTCTACTAATAATACTCAAAAAAAGAATACTGCAAAGAAAACAACTAGTAAAAGTAATACTAATAAAACTAGTAGTGTAAAGAAACCTACTAATAAAAAGAGTACAACAAAAAAAGTTATCAAAAAAGAAGAAGAAATTGTTTTAGAAAAAAAGCAAGAATTTCCTGATAATTTTAAAGAAGTTGATAATAATAATATTAGTAAACAAGAAAAAGATGAGAAAGAAATTGTAGAAGAAATTAATAATGTTAACTCAATTAAGGTTGAAGATTCTAAATTTAAGAAAGTAAAAAGTAAAGCACTTTTACCTGTTGGAATAATAATTGCTATTTTAGGTTTAGCTGCACTTATAGTATCTTTAGTTGCTAATAGAATTATAGATCGTGAATTTATGAGTGATACTGCAATTACAATTATGTTAGTAATCAGTATTATTATTGAAGCATTTGGTGCATTTATTATTATTAATGAGTCTTAATTATAATTAATTATTCTATATTTAGTAAGTGAGGTTATTTATGAAGAAGAAAAACATAATATTGCTTTCCTTTCTACTTGGAATAATTTTTTTAATTGTTATACTTGGTGTTAGTGATAAAAAAGTATATTTTTCTTTAAATGGTAGTGAAGTTCAAGAAGTTAATATTGGAGAAAAATATAAGGATACTGGTGTTGATGCAAAGTATTGCAATAAGTATTTTAAAATATTTTGTAAAAATATAAATAATAAAGTTGTTGTTACTACTAGAAAAAAAGATAAAAAAGAATTTATTAATTATGTGCTAAAGTACAAAAATGAAAAAAGTATTTTAACTAGAGAGATTATTTATGTAGATAAGGAAAGTCCTACAATTGAATTGATTAATAGTAATGAAACTGTTTGTCCTAATAAAGATTATGTGGAAGAGGGTTATAAAGCTACTGATAATGTTGATGGAGATATAACTGATAAAGTTCTAATAAATAAGATAGGTGATAAGATTTATTATACTGTAGAAGATAGTAGTGGAAATAAGAGAGTTGTTTTTAGAACTGTTAATTATAAAGATGATGAAAAACCAGTTATAAATTTAAACGGTGGAGATATTAGTTATAGTTTTATTAATCAAGAATATAAAGATAAAGGTTTTAATGCTTATGATAATTGTGACGGTGATGTAACTAAAAATGTTATTGTAGAAAATAATGTTGATATTACTAAAGTTGGTGAATATGCTGTAAATTATACAGTTATTGATAGCGGTCAAAATAAAACTAGTGTTAGTAGAAAAGTCGTTGTATATGATGATGCTAGTAAAATACCGAAAAATGGAAAAGTAGTTTATTTGACGTTTGATGACGGTCCTTATAGTTATACAGAAAGCATTTTAAATGTACTTAACAAGTATAATGTTAAGGCAACGTTTTTTGTAACAAATCAGTTTTCTAACTATCAAGATTTAATTAAAAAAGAATATCTGAGTGGTCACTCAATTGGTGTGCATACATTTACTCATAATTATGGTAAAATATATGAGAGCGTTGATAGTTATGTGAATGATTTTGACAATATGAATAAAATAATATATGATGAAACAGGATTTTATTCAAAGTTATATAGATTTCCTGGAGGAAGTAGTAATACTATAAGTAAATTTAATAAGGGTATTGTTACTAAAATTGCTAATAAAATGAATGAACTTGGTTATGTTTATTATGATTGGAATGTAGATAGTAACGATACAGAGACTTCTGATCCAGAAGAAATATATAATAATGTTATAAAAGAGATAGAAAAAAAAGATTATTCAGTTGTATTAATGCACGATATTAAAAAAGCAAATATTATAAGTGTTGATAAAATTATATCTTATGGTTTAGAAAATGGTTATACGTTTTTGCCAATAGATGAAAATTCACCAATAGTACATCATAAAATTAATAATTAGGAGGTATTTTTATGAAGTTTGTTATTAATTTAATTTTTTATGTGTTAGGAGTTTTACTACCTATTTTAATTATTGTTTTTGCTATTACTAGGCCTAGTAAAAATAAAATTAAAAACATTGTCAATAAATCTTTGTTAGCAGTAATAATTTTTCTTATTTTTTATATTTTAAAAGTAGGAGGAATTAATTTGATTAATAAATTAGATAATAATAAAGATATTAAAGTATCAAATAATAATGTAGATACTAAAAAGAATAGTGATGAAGAAACTACTACAACAGCCACTACGACAACATCTACGACTACTAAGAAAACTACTACTAAAGCAAGTGCTAATAATAGCAGTACTGAGGGGTTAAAAATAATAGATGGGATATTGATTGTTAATAAATCTTATCCTTTACCTAAAGGATATGTTCCTAAAAATACTTATAATGATGCTACTGGTAAGAGATATTGTTCTGACTGTATTGATAAAGATGCTTATAGTGAATATAAACAGATGAAAGCGGATGCTACTGCGCTTGGTTTAAATATTTGGATTCAAAGTGGTTATAGAAGTTATGAACTTCAAGAAACACTTTATAATAATTACGTAAATAGAGATGGAAAACTTGCAGCTGATACTTACAGTGCAAGACCAGGATATTCTGAACATCAAACTGGGTTAGCTTTTGACTTAAATAGTATAAGTGATGATTTCCAATATACAAATGAAGGTAAATGGGTTAGTGAAAATGCTTGGAAATATGGGTTCATATTAAGGTATCCAAAAAGTAAAGAAAGTATTACTGGTTATAAGTATGAAAGTTGGCATTTAAGATATGTTGGAAAAGATTTAGCTAGTAAACTTTATAATAATGGTGATTGGATTACTTTAGAAGAACATTTTAATTTAACTAGTCAATATAAAGATTAAAAAGAGGGGTTGCCTCTTTTTTTAGTTCCACATATTTTTATAAATTCCACTTCCATTTGGGTATATGTCATCCATTTCAATGATGTAACTTAGTATTGGGGAATTTACTATTCCTGTATATCTTTCATAAGTTTTTGCTCTTAAACCTGGTCCTAAAGATTCTGCTGTGTATATATTTTTATCATCTATACCTATAATTAAAGCTGCATGTCCGTTTTTTCCTATAAAATCCCCTACTTTATAGTTTCCGTTTTTCATATATTCTGTTGTTATATTATTGTGTTTACCTAAATCTGACAAATCATCTGACAATTCTAGAAAGTCTCCTGCCCCTACATCACCGACATCAAATCCACCATTAAACATTGTCCAAGTTACAAAACCACTACAGTCAAATCCGTTTGGTTGACTTCTTCCATTTGGGTTACTATATAGTGAACATCCCCATATTTTAGGACCGCCCGAACTACTTGCATTTATTACTAAGTCTTTGTATTTTGACTCGTTTAAATATAATCCTTTATGGTAGTATCTACCTTCTCCATCTATGTATGGTTTCATTCCATGATTTTTTAATCTACCATTTTCTCCAAAATAACTAATGTTATATGGAAATTCTAATGTTATAAATCTTGCAGCTGCTATTACACCACCACGAGTACCTTCTCCTGCTTCTTTAATACGAGATGCTAATATTTTATCTAACAATATATTATCTTCTTCACTATATATTCCACAAGGAAGTGATGGTTTGTTTTCATCAATTTGAGCGGGTTTAATTATATCTGTTACAATTATTTTATATTTTTTTCTGTTTCCATCATTTAATCTTGCTGTTATATAAGTAGTTCCTACTTTTAGTCCATACATTGTGTCATTTTCTATTTTGATAATATCTTCATCGTCTACTTTATAGAATATGTTTTTGTCAAAATTATCTGGATAATCAAATTTGAATTCTATTTTTTTTGTTCCGTTTAATGCTAAGTAGTATTCTTCTATATTATCTAATGAACTTGAAAAAGTTCCTTCGTAGTTTTCTTTTATTTCATAATCGTATTTTATTATGTTGTATTTATTTTTTAAATAAATTGTTTGTTTTCCACTTTTTAAATAGTAATTACATTTATCTATTTCTTTCCATTGTTTTAAATCATTTGAACAATACATTTTTGTATTACTATCATTATAAGATATATTAATTAAATATTCGTAATTGCTATTTATTTGATTTTTATAAGTTATTTTTACATTATCGTAATTAAGTATATTTTTATATAATAATACGCCTAAAGAAAGTATCATATAAATACAAATTAAATTAATTATTACTAATATATATTTAATATAACGTTTCATAGTAGCCTCCAATTTTATTTTATCACATTAAAATAATTTGTATTATTTTTAAAGTTTGATTTACAGAAACGTTTACAAAAAAAGAATAAGTTTATTATTCTTTTAGGTATGACAAATCAGTAATATTTTCTAGTTCTTCTATATCGTTATTTGTCATAAAACATATGTCTTTAAATTTACAATAGGTACAACCAATATTTTGTTTATTTATCATTTTTGGATTAATTTTAAAGTCTCTATTTTTTATATCACGAATACATTCATTTATTTTTGAATCCGTTATATTTATTAACTTGTCTATTTCTTGTTTTGTTAATGTATTAGAATATTTAGAAAAACCATTAGATGTTAGTTTCATCCCATATATTAATTCACTATCAGTGTATGTTGTATCTAATAAATTAATTTTATCTTCGTTTCCAATAGAATATCCTTTAAGTTTTAAGTTGTTTTTTTTAATTTCTTTTAAAGTTTTTCCATATTCTTTATTAAATTTTCCAAAAAGTATTTGTTGTAAGTAGAAACCAATTATTTCGTAATCTTTGTTTAAATTCTTTGTTAAATATAAATATACTGGTAATTGCATTTTTAAACCATATGGTAAATAATTTAGATTAACATCTACTTTATAAGTTTTATAATCTATAATTACTATGTTATTATCTTTTTTTAGTATTTTATCTATAAAGCCTTTAAAAGTTATGTTAATATCTCCTGGTTTTTCAACATCTATCTTTTTTTCATATAATGTTTCATTCATACTACCAAGTGTGTTTTGGTATTTAATTACTTCAATTACATTAACTAACTCTTTTAATGTTTCATTAATAAAGTAATCATTTTTATATGATTTTGGATATGGGTTATCAGATATGTAATAGTTAACGATTTCGTTAAAGTTAAAATTTTCTTTAAAACTTTTACTTAAGACGTAGTGATATATATTTCCTATATATGTAGATAATTTGTCTTCGTAATCGTCTATTTTTAGAATGTTTGATAAATAGAATTTAAATTTACAATGATAGAAATTATCCATACTACTATAACTTAAATTTAAAGTATTATTTAAATATTTATAAAATATTTCTTTAGATATAGTACTGTATTTATTATCGTATTTTTTATAATTTATATTATAGTTTGAGTATAATAAATCTAAGTATTTATTTTTTTCGTTATATTTTATTAGGTTATCAATATATTTTGTTAGCAATATTTTATTTAGTTTAGATGAGTAGTTGCTATAATTTAAATTTTCTTTTATAACTTCTAAATTGTATTCGTCTATTAATAAACTTGGATAGAATGATTCGTTTAGATGATGAAGTTTATAAGTTATAGTTAAATTATGTATATTTTTTATTATTTTAATATATAGTTCTTTATTAATAATGTTCATATAGTAACTTTTTTCTAAAAATGAAGGTTTTATATCATCGTTTATGTAATCTTCATCTTTTATAGTTATTGGTATTTTGTTTAGGTTGAAGCCTACTAAAAATACGTGTGTGTCATCTGGTATAATGTTATTTTCAATATTTATTTCATTTACTGCATTTTTATAGGTACTATTTGATAAATATGTTTTTTTCATTACGTTAATTAAATTATCTTTAACTGATATATAATCATTAGTGAAATAAAATTTGTTTAATGTATCTATAATTTTTGTGTATATTTCTTTGTTCTTTTTATCGTTCATATCATATTTTTCTTTTATTTTATTAAATAAATCGTCGATATTATTTGATAAATTATTTATAAAATATTTTCCTATGTTTGTTTCATATATATTATTTTTTTCTTTAATATTAATTGGGATATTGTACATTTTAAATACTCTTTTTATTACAGTATAATAATTTGTATCTAGGTTACTAATAAATATTTTATTTATATCTACATTATTCTTTATTAATTCACTGATTCTTTCTGCTATAAATCTTACTTCATCTTCTAAAGAATCAAATTCATATACTACGTGATTATGGTTTTTATAATTTTTGTTGATAAGTTTGTAGTTATTAACAGTATTTAGTATATGTTTTTGATACTCTGTTATGTAATCGTATCCATATATTATTATTTCTTTATTTGATATAAGTTTTTTAAATAGTGTATCTTTTATTAAATAATTGTTTAGGTATGTTTTTATATCATATAGATTATGTATTTTATATTCGTTACTATCATTTTCTATATATTTTATATTATTTATATATAGTTTTGCTATAGAGTAATTTATATTTTTATATTTCATTAATTCATATATTGTTCTTTCTTCGTAATCGAAAGTTAATTTTTTTATAAATTCTTCTAAGTTAAATAGTTTTATATTTAAATTTTTATTAGATGTTCTTATTTGTTTTAATATTGTTTCTTTTATATTATTTGGAATAATTAGAATAGAATTGTCTTTTATATTATTAATTAAGTTTTCCATAATACCACCACTATATTTATTTTATCAAATAATTCGTTAGTTGTCTTTTAATTAGTAGTATTATTTTTAAATTATGTTTCATTAGTTAGGAAATAAAATTAATTTATTTATAAGTATTTTATTGTTATAATAAATTGTAGGTGATAAGTATGCCAAGATGGACAATTGAACAAGAAACTGCAATTAATGAAACAGGAAAAAACATTATTGTTTCTGCTGGTGCTGGAAGTGGTAAAACTGCTGTTTTAACTGAAAGAGTAATTAGAAAATTAAAAAATGGTGTTAGTATTAAAAATATGTTAATATTAACATTTACTAATAATGCTGCTCACGAAATGAAAGAAAGAATTAGAAATGCTATAAAAAAAGAAGTAGAAAATAATAATAATGATTTAAAAAAGGAACTTGATTATATAGATAATGCTTATATTACTACGTTTGATTCTTTTGCTCTATCAACATTAAAAAAATATCATTATTTATTAAATATTGGTAATGATATTAGTATTATTGATTCTAATATTATAGATTTAAAAAAAGAAGAATTATTGGAACAAATTTTTGAAGAAATGTATTTTCAAAAAGATGAAGATTTTTTAAGACTAATTAATTTACTTTGTGTTAAAGATGATACTAATTTAAAAAGTATGATATTAAATATTAATAATAAAATAGATTTGTTAGAAGATAAGTATAGTTATTTGGATAGTTATATAGAGAATTATTTTAGTCAAGATTTTGTTAATAATATATTTTTAGATTATACTAATTTGATTATAGAAAAAATTAACACTATAAGAAAATTGTTAAATGATTTATCTAGTGAAGTTGATGGTAAATATATAGATATTTATAGTAAAGAATTAGATGGTTTGTTTAAGTCTAGTAATTATACAGAAATTAGAAATAATGTTATAACGAGTTTAAGTTCTTTAAGAGGTGCAACTGATCTAGGTAAAGAAATAAAAAAAGAAATGGTTGGTATATTAAAGGAAATAGATAACAAGTGTTATTATAGTGAAGATGAAATTAAAAGTAACATTTATGATACTAAAGATTATGTATTTGTTTTAATTAAAATAATAAAGGAACTTAATATAAGATTAGATAATTATAAGAAAAGTATTAATAAATATGAGTTTAATGATATTAGTATAATGGCTATTAATATAGTTAAAAATAATTCATTTGTTAGAGAAGAGTTAAAAAATAGTTTTAATGAAATATGTGTAGATGAGTATCAAGATACTAGTGATTTACAAGAAAGTTTTATTAATTTAATAAGTAATAATAATGTTTATATGGTTGGTGATATTAAACAAAGTATTTATAGATTTAGAAATGCTAACCCAATATTATTTAAGAATAAGTATGATAATTATTCTAAAAGTAATGGTGGTATGAAAATAGACTTAGTTAAAAATTTTAGAAGTAGATTTGAAGTTTTACATGATATTAATACTTTATTTAATTTAATTATGGATAATAATATTGGTGGAGCAGAATATAGTGAAAGTCATAATATGGTATTTGGTAATACTCTTTATGTTGAAAAAGGAAATACAGAGCAAAATAATAATTTAGAAATATATAATTATGAATATGATAAAGAAAAGGGATATAAAAAAGAAGAGATAGAAGCTTTTATTATTGCTAAAGATATTAAAGATAAGATAGCGAATAAGTATAAAATATTTGATAAAAATGATTCTGTTATAAGAGATATTGAATATAAAGACTTTGTTATTTTGATGGATAGAACTACAAGTTTTGATTTGTATAAGAAGATTTTTGAATATGTTGGTATACCTACTACATTATATAAAGATGAAAATATAGTAAATGAAGATGAAATTTATTTAGTTAAAAATATAGTTAATTTAGTTATAAAAATTAAAGAGAAAATATTTGATAATAGTTTTAAACACTCTTTTTTAAGTATTGCAAGAAGTTATTTGTGTAATATGACTGATGATGAAATATTTAGGGTATTTAGTGATAATAAATTTAGTGATACTTTAATTTATAAAAAATGTCTTTCAGTTGCAAGTATTATTGATAATAGTAGTAATGTTCAAATATTAGAAAAGATACTAGAAGAATTTGATATTATGAATAATTTTATTAGTGTTGGTAATATTGATAGCAAAACTATGATTATTGATTATTTAATAAATAGTTTTAGTGACTTAGATAGTATTGGTTATGGTATAGATGATGTTAATACTTATTTAGATAATATTATAAGTAAAGATAAACAAATTAAAGTGAATATGTCTAGTGGTGATGGTAATACTGTTAAAATAATGACTATACATAAATCTAAAGGGTTAGAATATCATATATGTTATTTTTGTGGATTTGATAAGCCTTTCAATTTGAGTGATTTAAAAGAAAAGATTATTTTTGATAACAAGTATGGAATTATTGTTCCGTTTATGAATGAAGGTTTAGATGAATTAATTACTAAATATATTGTTAAAGAAAATTATATTAGAGAAGATATTAGTGAGAGAATAAGACTTTTGTATGTTGCTGTAACTCGAGCAAAAGAAAAAATGATTATTGTTGGTAATTTTGACGGTGACAATTCGTATTCTTTAGAATTTAATGGAGTTATTGATAACAGAATTAGGGGTAAGTATAGAAGTTTTAAAGATATTATTATGTCTATAAAATCAAGAATTTTAAAATATTTTGTAAATGTTGATTTAGATAATATTGGTTTAACACATAATTATAATTTAGTAAAAGATTTTAATATTGAAGATAAAATAATGAGAGTTAGTGACGTTATTAAGACTGATGAAATATTTGTTGAAAACGAAGAAGTTGTTAATAAACATTTTAGTAAAGAAAATGTTGGTTTTGTAGATGAAATAAAGCAAAAAAATATGAGTTTGGGTACTTATTTACACGAATTATTTGAGAGTATTGATTTTAAAAAATTAAATTTTGATGGTTTATCTGATACTGATAAGGAATATGTAAATAAATTATTAAGTAATGATATTTTTTCTAATATTAGTAATGCTAAAATATATAAAGAATATGAATTTGTATTTGATAGTGATCGCGAAAAATATCACGGTATTATAGATTTGATGTTAGAGTATGATGATTATATAGATATAGTTGATTATAAGTTAATGAATACGACTAGTACTGAGTATGTTGAGCAGTTAAATGGATATAAAAATTATATAGAAAACAGTTTTGGGAAAAGTGTTAATTTGTATTTGTATAGTATTATTAATAATGAATTAGTTAAGTTGTGATATTAGAAAGAGAAAGTACTTTAATCTATAGGATTTAGGTTAGGTACTTTTTTTGATGAATTATGAAAATATATTGGTGAAATTAATTGTAAATTGTAGAAATGAGATAAAAAAGAATAGATTTTAAAATAAAATTAGTAAAAAATTATTTAAATAAAAAGGAAATGCAAAAAAACTTACTATATTATAAATGTAGGTGTTTGTTATGGATAAGGAATTATTTTATATTGATGGATATTACTTAGATAAATATCAAATAGAATGTGTTAAGTGTGATAGTAATTTATTAGTTGTTGCTGGGGCTGGATGTGGTAAAACTAGTACTATTTTGGGTAAAGTAAAATACTTAATTAATAATGGTATTAAAAATAATGAAATACTTTGTATTAGTTTGACTAATGAAGCTACTAATGGACTTAGAAATAAATTAGAAAATATAGGTTTTAGGATTGATTGTTTAACATTTCATAAGTTAGGTTTAAATATAATTAATAGGTTTTATAAAAGTAGTAATATATATGATAATAGATATTTAGAATATATAATAGATGAATATTTTGAATCAGTAGTTAGGTATAGTTATAGAAAATATTATGTTATGTTGTTGTTTAAAAATATTAAATATGATGAAATAATACGCAGTAAAGATTTTGTTTTATTTAAAAAAAATATATCTACTTTTATTAATTTGCTTAAAAATAAAGGTTATGATATACATTATGTTTATAATTTATATAAGAAGACTATAGATAAAATTAGTTTTAGGTTTATTTTAGAAATTTATAAAATTTATGAAGAAGAACTTAATAGTGATAATAGTATAGATTTAAATGATATGATTATTAAGTCTATAAAATTGGTAGATAAATATAAATTAAAGTTTGATTATAAATATATTATTATAGATGAGTTTCAGGATAGCAGTAAAATTAGATTAGAATTAATTCAAAGTATAATGAGATATAATAATATTAAAGTTATGTGTGTTGGTGATGACTATCAAAGTATATATAGATTTGCAGGTAGTGATATAGAATTATTTTTAAACTTTAATAAATATTTTAAAGATAGTAGAATTATGTGTTTGAAAAATACTTATAGAAATAGTCAAGAGTTATTGTTTATATCTAATAAATTTATTTGTAAAAACAAGTATCAGTTTAAAAAAGAATTATTTAGTAATAAAAGAAATAAATTGCCTATTAAAATATACTTTTGTAATAATAAGGTTATGGGATTAAAAAAGTTAATTAATTTATGTAATAAAGATTATATGATTATTGGAAGAAATAATGTAGATATAAAATATTATGTGGAAAAGGATGTAGATATTAACAATATAAATTATTATACTGCACATAAGTCTAAAGGATTAGAAAGTAATGATATCATCTTAATTAACCTTACTGATAATGTTATGGGGTTTCCTAGTCAAATTAAGAATAATAGAATTATTAATTATTTGTTTGATAAGGATTTATATAAATATGATGAAGAAAGAAGATTATTTTATGTTGCTATTACTAGAACTAAAAATAATGTTTATATGCTAGTTGATAGAAATAATATGTCTGTGTTTGTTAAAGAACTTATTAAAGATTATAAAAATTATATTGATTTTATAAAATAAAAAGATTTCTTATTGCGAAACCTTTATGTGTTTATTTGATTTTTCTAATTTAGAAATAAGTAATAATGGTACTGTTAATGGTATAAAGTATCTAGGAGATACTTCAACTAGTAGATGCGACAATATTAATCCTATTTCTAATATTATTAAAAATATTATAATTGGTTTTTTAATATTTTTTATTTTTATAGTTATGCAATTTAGTATTAATGTAATCCAAAATATTATTAGATATAATTTGCATATTATTGTAAGTTTATTATTAGTTAATGGATTAATTGTATTTTCGTAGGTATAGGATGGTATATTTGATGTGAGTATGTAATATTTTTTTGTAAATAGCTTTGTTAAATTTAGTATGCTATAAGTTTTGTAGTTATTTATGGCTTGTTCTTTAAAATAATTATGTATTTCTTGAACATCGAATTCATCTTCGTTTGAATTTAGAAACTCGTTAAATTCTGATACTTCGAACCAAGCTCCATTACTTTTTAAGTTTGATCCTAAATATAAAGTCCACCCACTTGTATTATTTCCAATTTTATAATTAGTTTTTGATGAGACTAAACTTGAATAAAAATTATTACAAGTGATAAATATTAATATAATTATTATTAAATTTATTAGTTTTATATCTGTTTTGTTTTCTTTGATTAACAAATTATAAATATAATAACAAATCATAGCGATTAAAAAAATTATAAATATTGGTCTAAAACTATTACTTATTCCTAATAATATACCTAGTATAATACTTAATGTTATTTTTTTCTTTATTGCATCTGATTTTAATAGTATTATGAAAGTGTAAATACATATTATAAATAATGTGTTTACTATTATTACAGGAAGTGCTTTTGTGCACCATAATATTTGTAAAGGATTATAAAGCCATAATAACATCATTTTAATTCCTAACTCTTTATTTTTTAATTTATTTCCTATTAAATAAATAAAGTAAGAACCTATCATGTCTAATAATATATTTGTTAACACAACTGTTTTAAATCCTGTACCTATAAAATTCATTATACTTCCTAAAAGTAATATATAAGTATATAAGTATGGGAAAACAGCTATGTATCTAGTGTTAATGTTTGTATTATTTGCAAGTTTTACGGCGTTGTAGTAAAAAGTTGCTTCGTCACTATATACATTTTTATAGTTTAAAAACAGTAATAGTATTCTTATTAGAATACCGAATAGTATTAATAAAATAATAGTTTTCTTATTTAGTTGTATGCTTTTGTGTGGTTGTATTTTTTTTAAAAGTATAAATATTGTTAAGGTTAAAATTAATGTAATTATTGGAAGAATTGTTTCATTTTTAATTATATAGAATGTGCTTGATAATAGTACTAGAAATATTAATATTGAATACGTTATTAGTATTATGTTATTAATTAGCTTTTTCATTATTTCCTATATTGTTTGAAACTAATTCTTTATATTTTTTGCCTTTTTCTTCAAAATTTTTAAATTGATTATAGCTTGGAGCTGCTGGAGATAAAAGACAAGCAGTTTTTGTTACCTTTTTTGCTAAATCTACGGCTTCTTCTAAGGTATTAACTAAATATACATTACCCTTTTTAATTAGAGTTGAAAGTTTATGTCCTGTTTCTGGCATACATATAAAGTTTTCTATTTGGGAGTTATTAAAATATTCAATTAATCCATTGTAATTTATACCTCTATCTTGTCCGCCAAATATTATTGTATCTACATCTTTATAGGCTTTTAAACAATTTATTGTAGCTTCTGGTATTGTTGCTATTGTATCATTATAATATTTTATATTATTAAATGTACCAACTATTTCCATTCTATGTTCTAATGGTTTAAAATTATTTATTGTTTCTACTGTTTTATTTAAGTCCAAGTTTAAAAGAAGGGAAATTCTTATTACAAATAATATATTAGATAGATTGTGTTCCCCTAATAATATTCTTTTAGAAGATGTATCATATACTTTTTTATTATTAAAATATATATCCGTGCCTATAGTACTGAATTCTTTTTTTATGTCTATTAGATGTGATTTATAATTATGTTCATTAATATAACGTTCTATGTTTGGGCTAGTTGAAGTATAAAGTGCAAAATCGTCTTCTGTTTGAAATTTAAATATATTTAACTTAGATAAATGATATTTTTCTTTTGTAATGTGATAATTTAGATGATCTTCGAAAAGATTTAATATTACTGAAATGTGTGGTGAATGTTTTACTAATTCTAGTTGATAACTGGACATTTCTATTATTAATTTTGTGTCTTTTTTTATATCATCTATATAATCTAATACTGGATTTCCAACGTTTCCAAGTAACATACAATCTATATCTTGATTTTTTAGAACTTTATATAAAAGTGTTGATGTTGTACTTTTTCCTTTAGTTCCAGTTATACCTATTATGTTTTTTCTATATAATTCTAATATTATTTCGATTTGGGATGTTATTTTATTTTTTATTTCTTCTATGTTATTTATTTTTATTCCTGGAGATTTTATAATAATGTCGTATACTTTTAGATTATCTAAGTAATCTTCTCCTAAAATTAATTCTTTACTAGTATCATTTTTTATTAATTCGTCATTTATTAAGTTTTTATTTTGATCTAAAATTGATATCATTTTGTTAGGCAAATATTTTCTAATATAATTATATGTAGAACGACCTTCTTTTCCAAATCCTAGTATTGCTACTTTTTTGTTTTCTAGTTCTCTAATTATTTTATTTGACATATTTTTCTAGTTCTCCTTTTAAAAGATTAACAAATTTTGGTTCTAAATTATTTTCATTATTCCAATTTTTTTCTGGTTTTATAGTTTCATCTTCTAATTTATAGTGTTCTTTGTAGTACTCTAAAAGATATGGTAAATTCTTAGTTTTGTTTATAACTTGTGTTAATGCGTAATTTACTTCACTATAGGTGCCTACACATTCGAACGGTTTTGTTTCTCCGTTACCAGTTAATTCTATAAATATTTTTAGCAATTCTTTTTTCGTAAATAAATCTTCTTTAAATATTTCTACTAATTTGTCTTTATATAGAAATGGACTTAATATAATATATACGAAAAGACATTTTGGACAATTACAACACCATTTCCAAGGTTTTTCTTTACTTCCTACGTTACAGCTTTTAAATATTTGATGGTATTTTTTGTAATTAGAAAATAATAGTGCTATTTGATATTCTGAAAGTGGTCTTAAAAGACTAAAATATTTTATGTTTATTTTAAAATATTTATTAGTATAATTATTAAAGTCATTTTCAAATTCATATGTTTTTGAATACTGGTGGTTTATTTTGGTTCCTTCTACGTTTGATTCGTTTGCGCTTGATTCGTTTGATAATATTATATATTTCTTATTATTTGTGTATGCAGTTAAATATGAAACAAATGCAACTAAAGCACTAAATGGAGTATGTCCATTTATGAAACCTTTATTATTTAAATCAATTAAATTTTTATCAATTGTTCTTTTTATAGTAATTATTTTATCATCTTTGTATCCTGCTATTTTGGCACATTGTATATTTACATCTTTAGGGTTTATTATAAATGGGTTATTTATATTATTTTCTGATTCTAATATTTCCAGTGTAACATTAGAATCTTTTCCACCACCTGTTGGAATTAAATTGCCTATACCATTATATTCTGGATATTTTATTTCTGTTTTATTTGAACTACATTTAATATTCATAAAATCGTTGTAACTTAGAGTTATATTATTTCTATAGAATAGTTCTCCTAATCCATAATAATATAGTTTTTTGAAAAATGTTATTTGATCACTATCTAAGTAACCAGCTTTAATTATAACATTTTTACTACAAGTACATTTCCAATAACTTATTAGTTCTACTAATCCTATGTGAAATATTAAGTAATTAGTAAATGTGTCGTTTTTAAATTCTTTTAATTCTAATGTGGGGTAAAAATGTGTTAAATTAGGAATATTAAAATCAAATGTAATTATTGTTTTTGAATTATTATTTTCTATTTTATATCCTTCATAAATAAACGTATCGTATTTATTGCTTAGTAAATTATAATTGTCCATATACATCACTCCAATATAATTATACTATAAAAAAACTTTTTTTATAAAAAAAAGAACACTAGTTTATCACTAATATTCTTTTTTCTTAATATTTACTTAAATCGACACAAAATATTAAAGTTGTATAATAAATTAATTTGCTTTTTTTGCTTAACTTTACTCTTAATTCATTACACATATAAATCATAACTCATTATTAATATGAAAAGATTTTTTTGGCTTTAAATACCTGTTTTTGTGTCAAAAATGTTAAAAAGTTATCATAAATAGCGAGTTTTTGTTAGTTCGAACTAAAAATTGTATGTTTTGAACGAATTTAACAAAAAATTGATATAGAAATTATGTAATTTTTATATTTTTTTATTATAAATTTATTTTTTAATGCTATTGTGTCCACTTTTTTTAAATCATATTTTAAACCCATTCCAAGCATTTTTACGTACGATTCTTTCATTGTCCACATTTTTGTAAAATCGTTTTCTTTATCAAGGGAATTTAATATATTTTCTTTTTCTGATTTAGTGCATATTGTATTAAGTATTGATGAGTTATACTTTATTGATTCTATGTCAATACCAATTTCTTTATCCGATATTGCAATAACTGTGATATTATCTTTATTTGAAATATTAAAATATAATTCGTTTGTTTTTAAATATTTATTATTATATTTATTTTTTATAATATCATATTCGTATATGTTATTTTCGTTTAGTACTTTTTTTAAAAAATTATCAGTTGTAGTGTTTTCTTCTATATATAATTTATACATATCTCTTATCCCCCTAACTTAATATATTAACTTTTTATTGTGATATATGTACGTGTTTTTGGTAATTAATATATTTTTATTATAAGATATTTTTGAATAGTTTCAAGTGATAATTTCTTTGTAGCTGGAGATGTGCTTCCTGTATGTAGCAATACACTTACTAATCATAAAAATGTTAATTGCAAATTAGCTAATGTTAAACAAATTCGATTACATGATTTCAGACATTCATGTGCATCCCTTTTAGTTAATAAAGGAGCTAACGTTCAAGTTGTAGCAAAATACTTAGGTCATACAAAAGTTGAAGAAACATTAAAAACTTATTCACACCTATTTACAAGCACCTTAGATGAAGTAGTTGCAGTAATAGATAATTTAGATAATAATAAAACCGATGATGTTTAGTCACCGGTTATTTTAATTTTATTAATTGTTATTAATATCAAAAACCATCACTTTAATAATTATAAATTGCCCATCATTGTTAATCGATTTTAATTTCAACTCAAAAATATTTTTTTCTAATTCTTTATGTGAATAATAGTTTTCTTCATTAGGCATATTCTTTTTTATCTCATCAAGCACTTTAAAGAAGTCTTTATTTCTTGAAAAAATAATTAAACAATCCTTTGTATCTCTCCATGTAATATAGCTCTGTAACTGTGCTAAAGCTTCTTTTAATATTTGTTTACCACTCCAAATCTTGCACTCGGCAACAAATGCAGATCGATTGTCGTATTCAATACTGATATCGGTCTTTCCTTTTTTTCTAAAACACTCGCCATTTGCTTTGCCTTTAAATGTTGCATTTAAAGTTCCTAATAATATATCACGTAATTGTTCCTCTTTAAGCATAGTATATACTTCCGGTGTTCTTTCAAATGTTGAGCATTGATGTTTTAATATATCAATAATATCTTCATACGCTTCATCTGATATTGAGTATTCTGGACTATTAATTGATGAATTAACATTTACTGGCACAATCTTTCTTTCAACTTTAATTGTATTAATTGTTTTTGAGTTATTCGTAGTAATTGGAATTTCAAATACTTTAGATGCATTATAAAAATCTGATACTTTGCTTTTTCTTATATCCAATTTTTTTTTGGCATAATCTATTAAAGTTTCATTATATTTATTTACATCTGCATTGCACCAGCCAATATATTTTTTTATTTCATTTAAAGAAGATTTAATTCCCTCTTCCAATTTTGTTTTACTATCTTCTTTCTTTGTTTCTGCAAGCGGAATTTTTTTTGAAATTGTAAAATAACCATCGTATAATTCTAATTCTGGAGCTCCACCCAAAGTAAATGTGCTTGCCTTATAATAAAAAATATTAGGATCCCCACTAAATGGAAAAGTACATATAATTTCTACTGCATCTTGTAAAAACGTTCTTGGCTCATTCATTTCTCTAGGATACATTCCATAAAACGGATTAGCAAACTCTACTGATGATTTAAATATTTTTCTGTTTTCAATTATTTCATTCTCAATTATTACAGGAAATATTTTATATTTTTCATATATATTATTTAATATAATATCGTCTTGTTCTGACATAATAATTTCATCAGACAAACTATTTATATATGAATCTATTTCTCTACGTTTAGAAGAAACAATTTGTGAAAAATCACTACTACTACACATTTTCATTTATTACATCTCCCTAAAAAGTAAAAAATCTATTATTAAAAATAGATTTCTATAATAAAATTATATCATTTTTTCATTTAAAAATCTGCAATAATCATGCAGTTTTAATAAAACTTGTTCCCAAGTTGTTCCCAAGAATTTTCTAGCTATTATTAAAATGCTCGCAAACCCTTATAAATTGGGCACAAAAAATGAGAGCTTTCGCTCTCTTCAGGGGGTTTTGGTTGATACGTATTAACAATAAAATCGTTAATAGTATCTGCATCATATAATATGATGCCTATAATCATTTTATAATTAAAACATTTCTTTGTCAATTATAAAATCTAAAAAAATATTAATCTATAAAATTTATTTGTGAAATTATATTTTGGTAGTACTTGTTATTTTCAAAATTAGTATCAATATTATTGTTTATAAATTCTTCTGAATCTTTGTTACATTGTTTTAATATTTTTAAATCTGTTTTTATATCAGCTATTTTAAAGTTTATTTCTCCACTTTGTTTTGTACCAAATATATTTCCGCTTCCTCTTAATTCAAAATCTTTTTCTGAAATATAAAATCCATCATTTGACTCTGTTAGTACATTAAGTCTTTCTTTTTCATATTTGCTTATCAGTATGCAATATGAAGTTAAATTGTTTCTTCCTACTCTTCCTCTTAACTGATGTAATGTTGATAGTCCAAATCTTTCTGCATTAAATATTACTATACATGTTGCATTTTTTACATCTACTCCTACTTCTATTACAGTTGTAGAAATTAATATCTTTGTACTACCTTCTTTAAAATTGTTCATTATTGCTTCTTTTTCTTTATTCTTTAATTTTCCGTGTAATATTTCTATAAGAATCTTGTTGTTAAAAGCAATATCCATTTTTTCTTTTAATTTTTCAACATCATATAAATCGTTATTTTCGTTTTCTTCTACTAGAGGGGATATTACGTATATTTGATGTCCTTTTTTTATTTCATCAAGCATTAATTTAAGTGCATTTTTTAATTCTGTTTCTTTATATAATTTTGTAATTACTTCTTTTCTTCCGTTAGGTTTAGTTCTTATTTCTGAAATATCCATATCACCGTAAATTGTTAAAGCATATGTTCTTGGAATTGGTGTTGCAGACATATAAAGAACGTCTACATTAATTCCTTTATTTTGTAAGTTTTTTCTTTGATTAACTCCGAATCTATGTTGTTCATCTGTTATGACTAGACCCAAATTATTAAAAGTAACTTCTTCATTAATTATTGAATGAGTACCTATTATACAATCTATTTCATTATTTTTTAATTTTTCTAATATTTTTTTTCTTTCAGTTTTTTTAGTCGATGAAGTTAATAGTGCAATATTTATATTTAATATTTTTTTTATGTTTTCATAGTGTTGAAGAGCAAGTATTTCTGTCGGTGCTAATAGCCCGGATTGATAGCCTGCTAAATAATTTGCATATATTGCTAAAAATGCTACAATTGTTTTTCCACTTCCTACATCACCAATAATTATTCTATTCATTCTTTTGTCGTCTTTAAAATCATTCACTATATCTTCTATTGCCTTTAACTGATCTTTAGTTAAACTAAATGGTATAGATTTTATTAATTCTTTTAATTTTTCATCATCTATATTTTTTATTATGTTATTTTCATCTTGTTTTCTTTTTAATTTAAGATAATTAATTTTAAACATAAAATCAAATAATTCTTTATACTTTAATGTTATTTTAGCTTGTTTTAAATTTTCATAATTATGTGGATTGTGTATTTCTTTTAAAGATCTTATTTCATCTTTCATTTTATATTTTTCTATTAAATAATTTGGTAATGTATTTTTATAATTTATGTTATCTAAAGTATATAATATTATATTATTTAAACTTTTGTTTTTTATAGTACCTTTTATATGATATATAGGTTCAATTATTGTATTTAAAATTGGTTTTAATAAAATACTAGTGGCTGTAAATTTATTATTTGCTTTATTATATTTTCCAGTTAAACATATACATTTTCCAACACTTAAATTATTTTTCATAAATGCTCTATTAAATATAATAACACTAATTAATTTGTTTGATGTAAGTAATCTAAAAGTTATATAATTAAGATTTTTTTTAATATATATAATTTTTGGTAATGATTCTATTATTCCGTTTATAGTTATTGTTGAGTTTTCAATGCAATTATTTATATTAGAAGGATTATAAATATTATATTTGTATGGATAATAATTTACTAAGTCTGTTATTGTATATATGTTTAATTTGTTTAATTCTGTAATGGTTTTATTACCAATTTTTGGTATACTTTCTAAATTCATAAATCCTCCTAAAATTTTTGTTCAAAATTTATAAAAAAGTGTTGACAAAACTTTATAAATCAATTAGTATATGAAGTACCAATTCACTTTAAGAGCGAATTGGTGCTAGTATCACACTAGCCAACCCCTTTTTATTCTTTGAAGCTGTTCTCAGGGGGCAGCTTCTTTTTTTATGTTAAATTTTTAAAATATTCATAACGTTTTATTGCGTTATTTTTTTGTAACTCTAATAGTTCTTGTGCTTCTTTAATATTTTTTTTCTTTAAAGAATTATATCGTACTTCATTATTTAGATAAGATTCGTATTTATCGAAGTCTGGTTCTTTTGAATCTATAATGATTTTATTATCTTTATATCTCATAAGTATATTGTATCCACATTCAACAGATTTTTTTTCTTCTTCAATAGAATTTGTTAATCCACCATTTATTCCGTGTTCTATGCACGGAGCGTATGCAATAATTATAGATGGTCCATTGTGTTCTTCAGCTTCCTTAAATGCTTTAATAGCCTGCATTGGATTTGCTTTTAAACTTATACTTGCAACATAAACATTTTCATATGTAGTTGCTATTTTAAATAAATCTTTTTTGTAGTTATGTTTACCTTTTGTTGCAAATTTTGCAACAGCTCCAAGTTTAGTTGACTTAGAAGATTGACCTCCTGTATTTGAATACACTTCAGTATCAAGTACTAATATATTAATATTTTCATTTGATGAAAGAACGTGATCAATTCCATTAAAACCTATATCATAAGCCCAACCATCTCCACCTATGCACCAAATACTTCTTTTTGAAATATAATTTAATAAATCTTTATTGAAATTAGTTTGTTCTAGTTTTGATTTAATAACACTAGTTATTTTATAATTATTTTTATTTTTTAACCATTCTTTATATATAGAATTTTCTGGTTCTTTTAACATTATTTCTTCTATTTCTTTTCGTTTTTGTTCATAAGATTTTAACATTCCTAAACCAAATTCGGCATTATCTTCAAATAAACTATTTGCCCATGGAATGTTGTATGGAGTACTTGGACAAGATGCTCCATAAATACTTGAACAACCTGTAGCATTTGCAATTATAAGTTCGTGTCCAAATAATTGTGTTAAAAGTTTTATATATGGAGTTTCTCCACAACCTGCACAAGCACCTGAAAATTCAAATAAAGATTTTTGAAATTGACTTCCTTTTATACTTGTAATTGGTAAAGTATTTTTATTAATATGATTATTAAATATTTCTTTTTCTAACTCTGTTGTTTTATTGTTTTCTGATAATTTTAAAGCGCTTTTTCCAAGTTTACCTGGACAAATACTTGTACATAAACCACAACCAGTACAGTCTTCTTTGCTAATTATAACAGAATAATTTTCATCTGTTCCAAAACATTTAATGTGTTCTAATTCGTCTGGTCCTCCTACTATTGGACGAATAACAGCGTGTGGACACACTATACTACACATTCCACATTGAATACAGTTTTCGCTTATCCAATTAGCAGCAAGAGGAGATAAGGCTCGTTTTTCATATTTTGTATTACCACCTTTTAAAATACCAGTGGATAGTTCTATAACGTCTGATGTGGATAAACTATCTCCTTTTCCACAATTTATTTTTTCTATTATACTTTTTTCAGTTAATTCTTCTTCTTTATAATTTTCATCTATATTAACTAGTTCAAGGTTAGTAGATTCTATTGCTTTAATGTTTGAATTAACTACTTCATTTCCTTTTACGCTAAATCTTTTATTTATTAAATCTATTAATTTAGTTTTATAATTGTCAATATTTAAATTTTCTAATATTATTTTTTCTATTATAATACCTATTCTACCAGGTATACCACTTTCTCTTGCTATTTTATTTGCGTCAATTTTAAATACTTTTATATTTTTATCTTTTATTATTTTTTTTGTAGTGTTTGATATTAAATTATTTAAAACAGTATCTGGTTTATCACTATTTATTATTAAAATACTGTTGTAGTTTGAATATTCCAATATGTCATATTTATTTAAATAATTTTCTTTTGTTACAACAATTATATTAGGTTTTGTAACATAGAATGGTGCTTCTATCTTTTTATCACTTAGTCTAATATGAGAAATTGTTAGTCCACCACTTTTTTTAGAATCATATTCAAAATAACCTTGTACATATTTTTCTTCGCCTATTATTTTTAATAAATCTTTACTTGCTCCAACGCTTCCGTCAGAACCGTATCCGTATATTTTTATCTCATCACAGTTTAATTCTAGGTTAAATTTGTAATCTTTTAATGTTGTGTTATTTAAATCATCGTTTATTCCAATTGTAAAATTATCTTTTAAATCAGTTTCTAACATTTTATACACGTCAAATATATCGCTTGGTGTAGTATTTTTTCCTGATAAACCGTAACGACCACCAACTATATTTATAGATTTATTTTTTAATGCTGCTAAAACATCTAAATATAATGGTGAGCCGATACTTCCAGCTTCATTCGTTTTATCTAGCACTGCAATATTTTTTACTGTATTTGGTAAAACTTTTTTTAAATAATCAGCACTAAAAGGTCTATAAAGATGTACTTCTACTAAACCTACATTATCCAGATTTTCTACTACTAATTTTATTGTGTCACAAACTGACCCCATTGCTATTATTATATTTTCTGCATTTTCACTACCGTAATAATTAAACGGTTTATAGTTAGTATTTTGAATTTTATTAATTTCATTCATATATTTTTCTACAATACTAGGAACTATTTCATAAAATTTATTTCGTGCTTCAGTGCATTGAAAATATATATCTTCATTTTGTGCTGTTCCTCTAGTAATTATATTATCAGGGTGTAAAGACTTGTTTTTAAATTCAGTTATTTTTTCTCTATCAATTAGTTTTTCTAACTCATCAAAATCAATTTCTTTTATTTTATTTAATTCGTGACTTGTTCTAAAGCCATCAAAAAAATGTAAAAAAGGCAAAGACGTGCTTATAGCACTTAAATGGGCTACTGCTGCTAAATCTTGTGATTCTTGTACGTTGTTTGAAGCTAACATACAAAATCCTGTTTGTCTTGTTGCATAAATATCTTGGTGGTCTCCTAAAATACTTAAGGCGTGAGTTGCTAAACTACGTGATGCCACGTGCAATACGCACGGTAACATTTCTCCCGCTATTTTATACATATTTGGTATCATTAAGAGCAACCCTTGGCTTGCAGTAAAGCTCGAACAAAGTGTTCCTGTTAATAAAGCACCGTGCATAGCCCCTGCTGCGCCAGCTTCACTTTCCATTTCTATCACGTCAGTTTTTGAATTAAAAAAATTTTTAATATTTTTATTTTTTAATTCTTCAATTTCACTTGCCATTGGTGTAGATGGTGTAATTGGATATATAAAACTCATTTCACTAAATTTATATGCTACATCAGCGCAAGCTGTATTTCCGTCTTTTATCTTGTACATTTTTTCACTTTCTTTCTATGTATATATTATAATATTATAAGTTTTAAATTACAAATGAAAGTATATTTTTCATAATTAAAAAAAATTAGCAAACTTTAAATATGCTAATGTTTTATAAGTTTACGTAAAAATTTTCTTCTAAATATTTGCCATCATCAAAAATTATAATAAAATTATTTAATTCGCATTCATTAGTGCTAGTATTTTTATACATTATAGTTTTTATTTTTGAATTTGAATACTTTTTTAAATTTATATCATATAGATAATTATCGCTGGAAACAAAGTATTGCATCTTATCTTCTACTATTTCGTATAACCCAAAATTAAATAATACGGTTGTTTTTTTATTATCAAAATAAACATTTCTATTGTCCATTATTTTAAAATTTAAATTATCGTTAATATAATATATATTTTTTTCAAATAAAGTTTCGTTTTCTATATTATAATAATTATCATTGTCATCTTTTGCTAAATATATAACTGTAGCTCCACAAGTGTCTGAATGTAGCAACAAGCTTTCAACATCTTTATATTTTCCTTTTAATTTAATAAATGAAGAATTTGTTTCTTCAGTTGAAGAATAATTCATATTAGATTTATACCATATTTCATCATTATTTGTTATAGCAAAAATATATAAACTACCCATACAATCAATAAAATCATATTTTATTTCTTTTACATCATCTATTTCTTGATAAATATTTACTTTGTTGTTATTAAAACTATAAACAATTTTACCATTATCATATTCAAACGTTTCGTATTCTTCATTTATGTAATATTTTTTTAAATTTTCTATATTAGTTTCTAACTTAATTATATCTTTTTTTATTTTTTTAAATAATTTTTTATTATTATTAATATTTATTTCTTTATAACCATATTTCATTAATATATTTTTATTATTTTTATCAGTACCCAAGATTTTTTGAGTGATAGTTGATGTATTGTTCGCATTTATTGTTTTTTTATTTTTACTTAACACTTTATCATAAACAATATATCCTGCTAATCCTAGTACACATAGAACTAAAATAATTAACAATACTATTAAGCCTTTTGAATTTTTTTTATTTTCCATATTTCACTCTCCTATGTTAATAATATCATATAAAATGTTTTGTTGTATTGATAATTTAAATAGTTTACTTAGAATTATGTCAAACAGCTAATTTACCGTGTTTATAGTACGGTTTAGAAGAAAAAAATAACACTAATCCAGTTTGTTAATTATCATTTCGAATATTGGATTAGTATCATTTTCATATAATAATATTTCTTTATTAATTTTATTTAATATGTTTTTATTATTAGTTATTAATAAAGTATTATCATTAATTAATTTTAAATCATTTTTATTGTTAATATCTATGTAGTTTTCAACATTATTATTTAAATAAACTCCATTTGTATTCCAGATAGATAAAATATTAGAATATAAATCTTTGTATAAATCCTCTTCATATATTATTTTATAATTTGATAATCCTAAATTGTACATTATGTTTTTTATAACAAATAAATTTGTTTCGCAATATAGTTTATTTATTAAAATATATATTTTATTTTGAATAATTAGATTTATTAGTTTATATTTTGTTAATATTCTTTTTAAACTATCTTCTAATTCTTTATAATTTATAATAAAGTTATTTTTCATTATATTATTAGTTTTTTCTTTGTATAAATTGTTTTTGTTATATAACCATATTTCGTTATCAAGTATTTTAATATATATGTGGTTTTTTATATTAGCCATTTAAATCTTCTAGTTTCATTTGATAATAATTCTCAGGATTTATATTATTTCCATTTAGACTTACTTCAAATAATAACATATTATTGCTTGTAGATGAGATATTGTTTTTACCGCTAGTTCCTATTATATCACCTTGATTTACTTTTTGACCTTCTGTTACTTTAACATTATTAATACTATAATATGTTGTAACTAAATTATTATTATGTGTTATTTCAACTACATTACCCAACAATTCGTCTGTTTTAATTTTTGTTACTTTTCCTTCTATAGTAGATAAAACTTCAAATTCTTCTTCACTAGTATATAGTATACCTGTATTAGGCATATAAGTGTTTTCATATAATATTAGAGATTTTTGTTGTGATTCTTCGTCTTTATCTTTATCATAATAATCAATATCTGTAGTTACGTTATTTTTGTTAAATGGTTTTATAATTGTTTCGTTTTTTATACTTGTAACTGGTGTATCATTATCTATTAAATCTTTTAAAATATAAGATAAATTTAGAGTGTCTCCATATTTTTTTTGCATCATATTACCTAAAAACATCATACTAATTAGAACTATTAATACTAGAGATAAGTATATACTTGTTGATATCCATCTTTTTAACTTTAACTTTGTTTTCATATTTCACCTTCCTAGTAGAATTATGAACAAAAAAAAAGAAATTATACTATAATTTTCTCTATTTCTATATCACTATAATAATATTTTAATATTTCATCATATTTATAGTTTTCTTTTGCCATTCCGTTAGCGCCATATTGGCTCATTCCTACCCCGTGTCCATAGCCCTTAGTTGTTATAATATAATTATTGTTTTCTGTAGATATTTCGAAGTCTGTTGATCTTAAGTTTAAGAGTTTTCTAAATTCTATACCGGTTAATGTTATAGAATTTATTTTTATATTTTTTACTCTATTTGTTTTGTCTCTATCTAATATAGTTATATTTTCTATATTTTTTATGTTAAGTAGTTTTTCTAGATCTTCTTTTCTAAATGTGGTTGATACTTTAAATTTGTTTAGTGTTTCGTTATCCCAAGGGGATGATACACTTTCTAAATTATTGGTACTAAATACAGCAACTTCATCTTCTGTATAACCATTTGACATTGCAAAATAAAAAGATTTAAATAGTTTATTATTTTTTTTCATAATCATATATTTGGTTTCTGTTACTGCATCTTTTATTTTTTTATAGTATTTTTCGTATTCTTCACTCCATTTTTCTTTCATTTCATCTATTGTGTTATATACTTGGTCGTCTGTTGTTATTTCTAAAACATTATTACTTATTTCTTTTTGATATAATGCATATGTACGTGATGCTATTGCTTGAGCTTTTAAAGCTTCTTTTTCAAATGATGCTGGCATTTCGCCTGCTACTACTCCTACAATATAATCTTCTAAATTTAATTCTTCTATTTTATTATTTTTATTTATTTTTACTTTTATTTCTTTTTCTACTTCTTTATATTCTTTTGTCGTTGTATTAGTAACACTTGTTATTTTTGGTTTTAAATCAGTATTTTCTTTTATTTCTTCTTCTAAAGATTTATAAATTATACTTATTACAAATATTGGAATTAATACTAAAGTTAATATAAATAAAGTAATATTCTTTTTCATAAAATCTTACTTGATTCTAAGAAATCTACTATAAAATTAGTTAATAGGTATGACATTATTAAACTAAGAATTATAATAAATATTTTTGCTTCTATACCTTTCTTTGCATTCCAAAATTTATTAAAATTAATTCCAGTCAATGTATAAGCAGATAATAGAGTTGTTATTATATATAGATATACTTTTATATTCATAATTAATTTCTTCTTTCGTATTCTTCTATCATTTTTATTCTTCTTATATGTCTTTCTTCATTAGCAAAGTCAGTTGTTATAAATGCTTTTATATAATCTAATATGTCGTTTATATTATTTTTATAACTCATTGCAATTATGTTTGCATTGTTATGCATTCTTGCTAATTTTGCTTCTGCTAGATTAGATACGTGAGCACATCGTATTCCTTTTACTTTATTTGCTGCTATTGACATACCAATACCTGTTCCACATAATAATATTCCTAATGTATTTTTATTAGAACTTACATATTCTCCAACTTCAAAAGCAAATGTTGGGTAATCATCTAATGGATAATTATTTGTACTTTTATCTATTATTTCATATTCGTTTTTTAATGTATTTATTATTGTTTCTTTTTCTTTTACACCATTATGGTCTGTTGCTATTACTATTTTCATTATTTCACCTCATTATATAAACAATATATCATAGATTAATTCTATTATTTTAAAAAAAAATAAGTCTTTACAACTTATTTACTTTCTCTATTATATTTATTGTTGAATTTTTCTATCTTAGTACTTCTCTTAGCACCACTAGCTTTACCAGTATATTGTGGATGACAAGCACTACATATTTCTACTGGATATGTATCTTTATCAACTGTAGACATTGCTTCAAAAGTGTTACCACAATGACAAACAAATTTTACTAATCTTTGTTTTGGATGTATTCCTTTCTTCATAAACATTATCTCCTTCCGCCATAACTAATTAATAGTTATAGAAATTTAATTACTTGTATAGTATAACATATTTTATATATAATGCAAGTATGAATTTTTGTTATTTTGTAAACTTATCTAGATTTAATTTGTTGTCTAGTGCTAACTTTAATACTAATTCATCTGTTGCATTTTCTACTTCTATTAAATCCATCATTGCTGCTGGTGATGCATTTAACATTGCAGTTCCGTAGTAATCTATTAAATATTGTCTTATTTTTTCTATATCAATTTCTTTTTCCATTTATAATAACCTTTTCTAAATATACTATATCTATCTTTTTTCTTAAACTATTCATCTACTATTTTTATATCTGCACCGACGTTAGATAATTTATCTACAATGTTTTCATAACCTCTTAGAATATGTTCAATATTGCTTATAGTTGTTTCTCCTTTTGCAATCATTCCTGCAACCATCATTGCTGCACCGGCTCTTAAGTCCGTTGCAACAACTTTTCTTCCGACTAGTGGTGTTTTTCCTTTAATTACTGCTGTCCTTTCAAATTGTCTAATACTTGCTCCCATAGCATTTAAGTGTTTTATATGCCTCATTCTATTTTCATAAATTGTTTCTTCAAATAGCGATTCCCCTTCGCATTGTGTTAATAGTGTTGACATTGGCTGACCTAAATCTGTAGGGAAACCTGGATATACCAAAGTTTTTACGTTTACTGCTTTTAAATTATTTGTACGACTTACATATATTTTTGATCCCGAGATAGTAAACTCTGCTCCTGTTTCTTTTAATTTTGTTATGACAGATTCTAAATGTTCTTTTATTACACCATCAATTATGAGATTTTTACCAAGTAATATTCCTATCATAAGATATGTTCCTGTTTCTATTCTATCTGGTATAACTTCAACTATTCCGTCTTTTAGTTCTTTAACACCTTCTATTGTAATTGCACTAGTTCCAACTCCAGATATGCGTGCTCCCATTGAATTTAAGAATGATGCAACATTTACTATTTCTGGTTCTTTTGCTGCATTCCATATGTGAGTTTTACCTTCTGCTAAAACTGCCGCTAACATAATATTTATTGTTGCGCCTACACTGGCAAAATCTAAATATATATCTGCTCCGTGTAGTTTTTCTGCAGTTATTGTATATGTTGTATCATCTATATCTACAACTGCACCCATTTTTTCAAAAGCGCTAATATGTAAATCTATTGGTCTTGAGCCAATAACGCATCCTCCTGGATAAGATATTTTTGCTTTACCATATTTACTTAATAAGGCACCCATAAAATAGTATGATGCTCTTATTGTGGAAGCATATTCTTTAGTTATTTCTTTATTTTTTACATTTTTATTGTCTATTATTATTTCATCGTTTTTATAATCAATTTTTGAACCTAATAATCCTAACATTTCATTTAATTTGTGTACATCACTAATATTTGGTACGTTATATATTTTACAAGTACCGTTAGATAAAATTGCAGCTGGTAAAAGAGCAACAACACTATTTTTAGCGCCTCCTATTTTAATAGTACCCGTTAGCTCATTACCACCTTTTATAATTAACTTCTTCAAAAATACTCAACTCCTAAAAAGTATGTGTGAATTAATATTCACTTCTAATTAGATTATAGTTTATAAATAAAATATAATCAATATTAGTTTATAAAACATTTACAAATAAAGTATATTCCTAATATAAATAATAATATTGTGCCTAACATATAAGAATAGTTTTTAAAAATTTTATTAATATATTTTCCTAGAGTTAAACCTAAAAATGTAAATGAAAAACTGCATATAGAAAATATAGTTGATGAGAGTAAAATATTATCTGTTATTGCTTTTAAACCTAATCCTACTCCCATACTGTCTAGTGATACTCCAAAAGCAAAAAGAAATATACTTTTTTTGGATAAAGTTATTTCATTATTTGTTGGTTTAATATATTCAATAAACATTTGTAAAGATAATAATAGTAATATAATTCCAAATAATATATTTGTGTTTATATTTATTTTTGATGTTAATATATTAGATATTATTAAACCTATAATTGGCATAATAAAATGAAATAGTCCTACTGTTAAACTTGTTATAAAACTTTTTTTTGTAGATGGATTATACATTCCTATTACTGTCGATACTGAAAAAGCATCTATACTTAAGGATATTCCAATAATTAATAGTAGTAGTAGTTCTTTCATAACTCCTCCATACTATATATTATTATTTATAGGCGTTTAATATTTCTAAAACTTTAGATTTATACTCTACTTTGTATGAGTCATTTTCTTTAACATCTATACTACACAGTGGTGGAAATAATACACACCACCAATTATTACCTTGTGCTTCGCCTAGTTTAATAACTAAGGATTCATACTTTCCTTCTTTGTAATTTATACCATTTAATTCTTTTTTAGGAAAATAGTTATCTCCATAATTTATATTATAATTAGTTCCATTAGTTTCGTTATTAACTATGTTTTCTATTTCTGGTAATGTAGATTTTATTTTGTTTCTTGCTATGTTTATATCTTTGGTATTATCTAATTTTTCATATAACTTTGATTCTACTTTTTCTTTTACTTTTAATTTTAATATTTGGTCTTCTATATTGTTACTGTTTGCTATTACTCTAATTCTTATTGCATTATTTGGTATTGTTATATCGTTAAGATTTTTATTATAAATTAATATAGTTATTATTATTGACATTATTATAAATATTTTTTTCATTAAAAAACACAACCTTTCAATAAATATATGGGTTGTGTTTAGTGGTTTTATTCATTTATTATAAATAAGTATCTATCTTTACCTGAAAGGTCTTGCTCTAATTTGATTTTAGCATTAGGGAATACTTTTTTTGAAAGTGACACTAATTTTTTTCCTTGTTTATCTCCTATTTCAAACGCAATAAGATTTTTTTTCTTTAAATATTTTGGGCAAGTATTTAATATATGTTTATAATATTCTAACCCGTCATCTTTAGCATATATTGCTTTTTTTGGTTCATATTTAATGTTTGGAGATACTTCATCATTTGAAGTAATGTATGGAGGGTTAGATATTAAGACGTCGTATTTGTTAATTGGTTTAAATTTAAATATGTTTTCTTTAATGAAATTTATGTCTGCATTATTTTGTTTAGCGTTTTTGCGTGCTAATTTTAATGCTTTATTTGATATATCTAATCCTGTTATATTAAGAGTATCTATTTCTTTTTTTAATACTATACTAATACATCCAGAACCAGTACCTAAATCTATTAAAGAAGAATCTTCAAATTTATATTTTTTTATATATTTTATTGTTTTTTCAATTAATGTTTCTGTTTCAAAACGTGGTATAAGTACGTTTTTATTTACATTTATAATGTATCCATAAAAATTTACGTTTCCTATTAAGTATTGTACTGGATAATTTTTTTCTATTTTTTTTACTACTTTATTTAAATTTTTGTACTTGGCTTTTAATAATTTCCAATCGTTTGTAGTAATACTTGCTGGTTTTTTCATTATTTTCCTTCTAACTTCATTCTTTGATCTTCTGTAATTAAAGCATCAATTATTTCATCTAGGTTACCTTCCATTACTTTATCTAAATTCATTACTGAAAAATTTATTCTATGGTCTGTAACTCTATTTTGTGGATAATTGTATGTTCTTATCTTTTCTGATCTGTCGCCTGTTCCAATTTTACTACGTCTTTCTTTTCCTTCTTCGTCTAATTGTTCTTGTAATTTTTTATCATATAATCTTGCTTTTAATATTTTTATTGCTATTTCTTTGTTTTTTATTTGGCTTCGTTCTGTTTGAGAATAAACGATTATTCCTGTAGGTATATGAGTTAATCTTACTGCAGAATCTGTAGTGTTTACTCCTTGTCCACCACATCCACTACTTCTAGTTATATCTATTCTTACTTCATTCATATCAAGTTTGAAATCTATATCGTCTGGTTCTGGCATAACTAATACTGTTGCAGTTGAAGTGTGTACTCTACCTTGAGTTTCTGTTGCTGGTACTCTTTGTACTCTATGTGAACCGCTTTCAAATTTTAATTTAGAATAGACATTTTCACCTTTTACACTAAATTCTATTTGTGAAAATCCACCACTAGTACCTGGTTCTTCATTAGATACTTCTATTTTCCATCCATTTTTTTCTGCATATTTAGAGTACATTCTAAATAAATCTCCTGCAAATATATTAGCTTCGTCTCCTCCTGCAGCTCCTCTTATTTCCATTATTATGTCTTTTCCATCGTTTTCATCTTTTGGAATTAATAATACTTCTATATCGCTTATTAGTTTTTCTTTTTTCTTTTCGTTTTCTTCTAATTCTATTGTTGCTAGACTGCCCATTTCTGGATCTGATGTCATTTCTTTTAGTCCTTTTATCTCTTCTTCTGTTTTTGTCAATTCATTATATTTATTAACAATAACTTCTAAATCGCTACGTTCTTTAGATAATTTTTTTACTTTTGCATAATCAGACATAACTTCTGGATTTTCTAGTTCGTTAGTTAATTCGTTAAATCTTGTTTTTATTAGTTCTAATCTTTCTATCATGTGGATTATCTCCTTTCATTAATTATGCTATTTCGCTTTCTTCGTTTTCATCCATTATAACTAAATCTTTTAAATCATCTTCTGTTTCGTCATCATCTAAAATTTCTTCATCATAATTTATTTCTTCTTCGACTTCTTCATTATTAGTTTCTTCTGCTTCTTCTGATGGTTCTATGATTTCTTCTTCAGCGTCTTCTTCATCTATGATTAATTTAGTTTTATGATTTATTTTTAAATCCCAAAATCCTTTTTCTAACATTATAAATCTTTTATCAGTAGATAATAATTCAAAAAAGTCTGCTAAATGATTTTCAAATGCATCATTACTTAAGTCCATTAATCTTATTACTTCTTTGAATAAGTCTTGTATTTTCATCTTTTTTTGATTATTTTCTAATATTTTATATGCTACATCATCGTATGACATAGTGGCTAGTTCTTCTTTTGTTAAGTTAATTGATTTCATTTATAATTCCTCCAAAAATTTATATATATATTTAAAACAAATAGAATTATATCATAATCGATAGTATTGTCAACTAGTTTTATATATATTCTATTCTTATTATATTATTATAATCTTTTTCTGTTTCTATTTTATACATTATTTCTATAAAATTTTCTTTATTATCTATTTTACTTTCTATTATATCTAAATTTAAGTAATTATCATATTTTTTTAAATATATAGTTGCTAATTTATTAGTAAAATCTAATGTTATTATTTCTTCTTCATTTTCTTTTATTAATTTATTATTGTAATATGTATATTTTTCTTCTTTTATAATAAATGTTGTTTTATTGTTTTGGTTAATACATTTAATGTTATTTTCTTTTATAATGTGTTCGTTGTTTTTTAATAAACTAAAATTTATTGTTTTCATATTTATTCTTCCTTTGATTAAGATTTTATCATATTATTTATTATTTAGCACTTATAAATTATATTTTTTTTTACATAATAACTTTAGGTGAAGATATGAAACATATAAAGAATACTTTTAAAATTAGTGTGTTTTTGTTTATTTCTTTTTTTGTAGTTATGTTACTTCTTTATGCTTATGCTTATTTATCACCTGGAATAGATATTAAAACTAGTAATTCTTTTCATATATATGATAAAGATAATAATTTAATATATTTGGGTAGTGGTAATAGTGAATGGGTTGATATAGAAAGTGTTAGTCCTTATTTTTTGGACGCTATTATAAGTACTGAAGATAAATATTTTTATAAACATATGGGGTTCGATTATCTTAGAATTGCTAAATCTTTATATACTAATTTTAAAAATGGATATATTTCTCAAGGTGGTAGTACTATTAGTCAACAATATGTAAAGAATATGTATTTAGATTTTGATAAGACTTGGAAAAGAAAGATTCAAGAAGCATTTTTGACTTTAAAACTTGAAACTCATTATAGTAAAGATTCTATATTAGAGGGTTATATTAATACTATTTATTTTGGACAAGGTTGTTATGGTGTTAGTGAAGCTAGTAAATATTATTTTAATAAAAAGCCTAATGAATTAACTTTGGAAGAAGCAATTATACTTGCTGGTATTCCTAAAGCGCCAAATAATTATAATCCTGTTAGTAGTTATGATAGTTCTATTAAAAGAGGAAAGATAGTTGCAGAGTGTATGTTAAATAATAAAAAAATAGATAAGAAAACTTATGATAATTTATTTAAGGAAAATATTATAGTTTATGCTAAGAGTGATTCTAATAATTTACAGACATTAATGTATTATCAAGATGCGGTTATGGATGAGTTGAAAAGTTTAAGTGGTATTCCTGATAGTTTAATAGATTCTGGTGGATTAAAAATTTATACTAATTTAGATATGAGTATTCAAACAAATTTGGATAATGCTATAAAGAGTAATATGAAAGATGATGATGTAGAAGTTGCTAGTATTATTATTGAGCCTGAAAGTGGCAAAATAAGGGCTTTGGCTGGTGGAAAAGATTATAAGAAAAGTCAATTTAATAGAGTTACTAAATCTAAAAGACAAGTTGGTTCTACTATTAAACCGTTTCTTTATTATACTGCATTAGAAAATAATATGACTAGTTCATCAACTTTTACTAGTGAAAAAACTGATTTTGTTTTTTCTAATAATCAACATTATAGTCCAACAAATTATGCTAATAAGTATGCTAATAGTGATATAACAATGGCTGCTGCGCTTGCTTATAGTGATAATATTTATGCTGTTAAAACACATTTGTTTTTGGGTGAAGATAAACTTGTAGAAACTATGAAAACTGTAGGATTAAAGACTAAGTTAGATGCTATTCCATCTTTAGCGCTTGGTAGCAAAGAGATTAATATGTTAGATTATGCTAATGCTTATAATACGCTTGCTAGTGGTGGTTATAAGAGTGATATATTTTTGATAGATAGAGTCGAGGATTTACAAGGTAATATTATTTATAAACATAAACAAAAAAGGGAATTGGTTTTAGATACTAATTATTTATTTATATTAAATGAAATGATGAGTAATTCTTATAATTCAAAATTTATTAGTTATAATTCTCCCACTGCACTATCTATTAGTGATAAGTTAACAAAAAAATATGCAATAAAAAGTGGTTCTACTGATAATGATTATTGGTTAGTCGGATATAATCCAGATATTTTAATGATGGTTTGGACTGGTAATGATGATAATTTGGAAGTAGAACATAATTATTCTAAGATTACAAAAAATTTATGGGCTGATACTGTAGAAGCAAGTTTAAAAGATAAGGAAGAGAGATGGTATAATAAACCTCAAAATGTTGATGCCGTTATACTTGATCCTGTGAGTGGTAATTATACTAGTGATAGTAAAGGGAGTTTGTTTTATTTCTTAAAAGGTACTGAACCGGCAAATTAGTTTTTATAAAAAGAAAAAGTGGATAACTTAATTGTTTTCCACTTTTAAATTTTTTTACCATAATGTTCCAGATATTTCATCGTTATATTCTTTCCATTCATTATTTGAATATATAAATGTACTGGTCATACCTTCACCAATTAATGGTGTAATTATTGTTATTAATTCATCGTTATTATTATAATATAATAAATAATTGTTATTTTTTAAAGAATCTTCTACGTCATAAATTATTTTATTTTTTTCATAAAGGTCGTTACTATATAAATTATCATAATTATCATTAATGTATTTTTTTAAAATATCTATCATATCGTTGTAATTTTTATAAGATGAAATTATTTCTTCCAAAGTTAAAACTTTTTTTGTATTTTTATCAATTATATAAGTTTCACTTTCATTTACATAACCACTAGCACAATCTGTAGAAGAAATATCATATTTTATAATAGAAATGTGATTATCATTTTCAATTATAGAATAAGCATTATAATTTAATCTTTCATATTTATAGGTTTTATTGTCTTTTTTTAATTTTATTGAATAACATTGTAAGTCGTCTGTATCAAATGAATTTTCTCCATTTTCTATTCTTTTTACATTATCCTCTATATTATCTTTAATTTTTTTATTTAAATTAGTAACTGATTCAGTTTGATAATTTATTTGTGGATAACTTAACCAAATATTGCCATCTTTATCACTATTTTGTTTACCAAGTGGATATTCATAATTGCCTTTGTTTTCTGCAAGTATAGTAGCAAATATATTAGTTCTATTTATCTCATAATTTTTTTCTTCCGTACTTTGTTGTTTTTGAGTTGACTTTGTTGTAGAACTCTTTGTATTGTCTGTAGTTTGTGTTGGTTTAGTAGATAATTTATCATAAACTATATACCCTCCTAGTCCTAATATACAAATAATTAAAATTATTACCAAAACTTTTAACCCTTTTGAATTCTTTTTTGTTTCTTCCATTGTTTCACTCTCCTATGTTAATAATAACACATTATATGTTTTGTTGTATCGTTAATTTGATTAGTTTACTTAAAATTATGTAAAATAGTATAAATTCCGTGTTTATAGTACGTTAAATTAAAAATTGACTTTATGGTAGTCTAGTGTTATTATTTTAATAAGTAGAACGTCCACCCCCTATAGGTTGGATGTCTACCCTGGTTGGATAGCATCCGTCCTAACTGAGTGGCGGATGTTTTTGTTTTTTATATAATATGTCAAAAAAAATAAAGTGGATAAATTTATAGTTTTCCACTTTATTTATCTATTTTAATAATTATTTGGTATAAATCTTCGAAATCGTAATCTTCTGTTTCTATACTAAATCCAGCATCTTTTATTTCGTTTTCTATTTCTTTTATTGTTGTTTTAACTGAATTTAAGTCTCCTGATATTATTTTATTTTGTGATTTTGTATCTTTTATTGGTTCTTCTTTTATATCTTCTGTTTTTGATTCTTCTGCTGTTGGTATATCAAATATTTCGTACTGATCTTGTAATGTCTTTTTAGATTCTCTTATTAGTTTTTCTATTTCATCTTCGTTAAAAGTTTCTTCTTCTTTGTCTTTATCAACATCTAGTGTTTCTATTTGATTTAATAAATTTTTGTTTTCTTCATTGTTTAAAATACTAAATCTTGATGAATTTTCTTCAGTTTGATTATTTTTAGATTCTTTTACGCTTTTTATTTCTTTATCTAATTCACGTACTGTTAGTCTATTATCTATAATTTTATTTAACATATCTATTTGTTCTTTTGGATTTGTTAGAGATAATAAACTTCTTGCGTGTCTCTCAGATATTTTTTCAGACATTAATGCGTCTTGTACTTCGTCTGTTAAACTTAGTAATCTTACTTTGTTTGCTACTGAAGATTGAGATATTCCTAATTTTTTTGCTAGTTCGTCTTGTGTCAAATAACCTCTGTCTAATAGTTTTTTATATGATTTGGCTTCTTCTATTGCAGAAAGATTTCTTCTTTGTAAATTTTCTACTAGTGCTACTTCTGCTGAAGTATTATCATCTAAATCGGCTATTATTGCTGGAACTTTAGTTAGTCCTGCTATTTGACTAGCTTTATATCTTCTTTCTCCTGCTATTATTTCAAATTTACCATTTAATAGTTTTCTTAATACTAAAGGTTGTATTATTCCGTGTTCTTTTATTGAAGTTGCTAATTCTTTCAAAGCATTTTCATCAAAAGTTAATCTTGGTTGAAATCTATTTGGTATTATATCTTCTACATTTATATATTGTATATTTGGTTCTAAGTTCATAAGCCCCTACTCCTATTCTCTTTATAATTATATCATAAATATATTTAAACTCAATAATATAATTAAAAAAATCACTTATTTTTTTAAAGTGGTTTTTTTATTATTTGACTATAATTTCTTGGATATTTTGTATTAGTTTTTGTTGTTTTTTTTATTATAATAAAATTTCTTACTCCTTTTTCGTTTGGTAAATTTATATTTATAGTATTTAGGTATTCGGCACCTAATAATTTTATTCCAGTAATACTTTCGTTTAGTTCATCTATATAATCTGATTTCATTGCTATAAAATAGTTGTTTTCTTTTACGTAAGGAATAGATAATTCTACTAATACACGTAAATTTTTTACTGCTCGTGCAGTTACTAAATCAAAATATTCTCTTTTTTCTTTTATATAATCTTCTGCTCTTTCATTAATTATTTCTATGTTATTTAGATTTAATAGGTTTATTAATTCTTTACAAAATGTTGTTTTTTTATTATTAGAATCTAATAGTGTTAATTTTATATTAGGATATAGTATTTTTATGACTATTCCTGGAAATCCAGCACCACATCCTATATCTAACATTGTATTTATATTATTAAAATTAATTGTTTTTGTTAATAAAGCAGAATCGTAGAAATGTTTTAAATATACATCTTCTTTATCTTTTATTGATGTTAGATTGGTATGTTTGTTATAATTGTTTAAAAATTCGTAATATGTTTTAAATTTATTAATTTGATCTTCAGATAATGTAATGTCAATTTTTTTTAATTCATTTATAAATTCTTGTTCATTCATTCTTATTATATTCCTTTTTTAAATATATTGCTAGTATTGATAAATCTGCTGGGTTTACACCACTTATACGTGATGCTTGTGCTAATGTAACTGGAGCAACACTAGTTAGTTTTTGTTTTGCTTCGCTGGCTAAATTAGTTATTTTATTATAGTCTATATCTTTTGGTATTTGTTTAGATTCTAACTTTAATAATTTTTCTACCTCTTTTAACTCTTTATTAATATAACCTTCGTATTTTATTAATATTTGTGCTTGATTATATACTTCTTTTTCATATTTTTTTTCTATTATATTTTCATCTAGTAATAAATCTAACGTAATTTCTGGACGTTTTAAAAATGTATATAGATTAGTTCCATTTTCTAATTTTTCTGTATTCATTTTATTTAATATATTTTGTGTTATGTTTTTATTAGATATTTTAGTTTCTTTTAATTCATTTATTAATTTGTCTATATTATTTTCTTTTTCTATAAGTTTATTGTATTTTTCTTCACTAATAAGTCCTGCTTCATAACCATATTTGCGTAATCTTATATCTGCATTATCATGTCTTAAAAGTAATCTAAATTCTGCACGACTTGTTAACATTCTATATGGTTCTTTTGTACCTTTTGTCACTAAATCGTCAATTAGTACTCCTATATATGATTCATTTCTTTTTAAAATTAATGGCTCTTTATTTTGAATTTTTTTCACTGCATTAATTCCTGCTATGATTCCTTGTCCTGCTGCTTCTTCGTAACCACTTGTTCCATTTATTTGTCCTGCTGTAAATAAATTGTTAATTACTTTTGTTTCAAGTGATGGTTTTAGTTGTAGAGGATTTATTGCATCATATTCTATTGCATAAGCATATTTTAATATTTTAGAATTTTCTAATCCTTTTAAACTATGTACCATTTTTTCTTGAACGTCTGTTGGCATTGATGTTGAGAAACCTTGTAAATATAAATCATCATAATATAGGCTTTCTGGTTCCAAGAATAATTGATGTCTTTCTTTGTCTGCAAATCTTACTATTTTATCTTCAATGCTAGGACAATATCTAGGTCCTATTCCTTCTGCGTATCCACCATACATTGCACTTCTTGATAGATTTTCTTTTATTATATTATGTGTATTTTCATTAGTGTAAACTAAATAACATTTTTCCTGTTTATCTTTGTCATAATATATTTCATTTTCTGTATTAAATGTCCAATATTCATCATCGCCAGTTTCTTCTTTTAGAACACTGAAATCTACACTATTTTTATCTATTCTTTGTGGAGTACCAGTTTTAAGTCTCAATATATCAAATCCTAATTCTTTTAATTTAGTACTTAAAAATTTTGACCTTCTTTCTCCATGAGGACCTTCTAATTTGTTTGTATCACCTACTAATATTTTACTTCTTAGGTATGTTCCTGTAGTCAATACTAATGATTTACAATAATATTTTGTTCCGTCTTCTAATATTATTCCTTTTATCGTGTTATTATCAGTTATTAGGTCTTCTACCATACCTTCTATAATTGTTAAATTTGTTGTGTTTTGTAAAGTTTTTAGCATATTTTTTGGATATGTTATTTTATCTGCTTGTGCTCTTAA